>NZ_JAGKRI010000345.1:0-759 GCF_017939255.1 Aeromonas sp. Prich7-2 | reverse complement strand
CATGTACAGGACCTTAAGCGTTGAGTCCCTTTAAAACTCCTTCCAAGGTCCTGTTCTGTATCGATTTTCTCTGCTTGGTTCGGCAAGCGTTCTTGGCCAAATAATCAGCTGCCCATTCCAGTCTTTCCCTTATTTCTGTCAGCGCTCTATGGGCCACTGCTTCCAATAGCGGCAACCACCATGTCGTACTGTTCTTTGACGCTTTCAACATCGATAGCTTCCCTGTCATCACACTCTGCGCGACCCGCCTTTTCATCACCAGCGACAGCAAACTCGTCCACACCAATCCCTCGGCGATGGCTTTCTCCCCCGTCACAAACCCCTTGAGCCGGTTGTGCGATTTCCACTCTTTAAATAACAACTCCACCTGCCAACGGCAGCGATACAGGCTCATCACCTGCTCTGCTGACCATGCCGCTCGCGGCAGGTTGGTCATCCACAAGCAGAACCGCTTTTCCTCGGCAAACCAGCGTCGGATCAAGCGGTACTCGACCTTGCCGGACTTCACCACCATATCCAGCACCTCGGCCCGACAGCGCCGCCGTCCTGCCTCTTTCAGTGACAGTCCCGCCAGTTTTGGCACTTCCCGCCCATCACCGCGCCAGGCCTGGATTATCTTGGGGTTCAGGCTTTGCGTTCCTCGCACCAGATAAAATCCGCCAGCGTCGTTCACCTGCTCAAACCAGGCCCTGTCAATGTAACCCGCGTCAGCCAGCAGCAGGCAGTTGGCCAGCTTGTGAGCCTCAGGGAGAAATTGCC
>NZ_JAGKRI010000056.1:0-77245 GCF_017939255.1 Aeromonas sp. Prich7-2 | reverse complement strand
CGCCCGATCAGGCTTCGAGAAGGAAACTGGGGCTCGATAAGCCCCCATTGTGCATCAGTCAGCTGATAACGGCGGGACACGGAATGGATCTTAAGCTGTTGAGAAGATGTGAGATTATATCCTCATCACTTTAAGAACACAGCCTAGAGCCGGAAGCGCCCGATCTCCTGCTCCAGCCGCTCGGTGAGAGACTTGAGCTGGGCCGCCTGGGCGGCCTCTTCGCCGGCCTGGGCCGCCAGCGCCTGGGAGACGTGGCGGATATTCTCGGTGTTGCGGCTGATCTCGCCGGTCACCGAGGTCTGCTCCTCGGCCGCCGCCGCGATCTGGGTCGCCATGTCGCTGATGGCGCCGATGGCCTCGTTGATCCTGCCCAGGCTGAGATTCGCCGCTTCGGCGTCCTCCACGCTGGTGCCCGCCAGCTGGCGACTGGTCTCCATGCCGCCCACCGCCTTGCGGGTGGTCTGCTGCAACGCCTCGATCATCTGCTGGATCTCGGCGGTGGAGTCGTGGGTGCGGCGCGACAGCACCCGCACCTCGTCCGCCACCACGGCAAAGCCGCGCCCCTGCTCCCCGGCCCGGGCCGCCTCGATGGCGGCGTTCAGGGCCAGCAGATTGGTCTGCTCGGCGATGCCGCTGATGGTGGCCAGAATGCCGCTGATCTGCTGGGCGTGACCATCCAGCTCGTGGATGGTCTGGCTGGCGTCGGAGACCTCCCCCGCCAGCCCCGTGATGCTGCGCTGGCTCTGGCCGACCTGGGACTGGCCGGCCACCGCGAGGCGCACCGCATCGCCGGCGGTGTTGGCGGCAAACTCGGCGTTGCCAGCGATCTCCTGGGTGGCGGAGGCCATCTCGGTTACCGCGGTCGCCACCATGACGATCTCGTCCTGCTGCTGGCGCACCCGCTGGCTGCGGGCCTCGGCCCCCGCCGCCTGGGTGCGGGACTGGGCCGCCAGCTCGACGGTGACGCCCCGCAACCGGCTGACGATGCCGTGCAGTCGCGCCACGAACTGGTTGAAGTTCTGGGCCAGCTGCCCCACCTCATCCTGGCTGCGGGTGGCGATCTGCACCGTGAGATCCCCCTCCCCGTGGGCGATGTCGGCGAGCGCCCTGGAGACCCGTCCCAGATCCGCGAACAGGTAGTTGAACATGGCGATGAGCAGGGCACCGAACACCAGCAGCAGTACCAGGGTCAGCCCCACCAGTTGCCACAACAGGGAGGCGAGCGGCGCCTCCAGCACCTCCTTGTACATCACCATGGCGAGCAGCCAGTCGGTGCCGGGCACGCCTTGCACCGAAAGCAGCACCTCGCGCCCGTTCAGGTTGGCGCCGTGCAGTTCACCGTCGCGGCTCCACGCATCCAGCGCCGCTCCGGTGAGACCGGGATCCAGCTCCGCCACCTGCTTGAGCGCCAGCTCCTTGTTCGGGTGGCCGACGATGAGGCCGGTGCGGTCGAGCAGCATGGCGTAGCCCTCTCCCTGCACCTTCATGGCCAGCACCTCGTCGATGAGGGCGTCGAGGGAGAGATCCGCCCCGGCCACCCCGATCACCCGGCCCTGGTGGCTCACCGGCTCGGCCAGGGTCACCACCATCTGCTGCATGGTCACGCTGACATAGGGCGGCGTGACGATGAGCTTGCCCGCCTTGTCGGCGTTCTGGTACCAGGGGCGGGCCCTGGGGTCATAGTTGGCGGTGTTGAGGGCGGGATCGTGGCGGGTCATCTCCCCCTGCGCCGAACCAAAATAGGTGAGGCCGAAACCGCCGGAGGTGCGGGTCTGCAACAGGTGGGGCACCAGGGCCGTGTCGGGGTCGCGCGCAATGACAGCGGCCAGGGCGTCGACCGCGTGCTTGCGATCCTCAAGCCAGTTGCCGATGGCCACCGAGTGGGCGTGGCCGTAGTTGACCGCCTCGCTCTGGATGGCGTCAAGGGTGCGGGATTTGAGGGTGTGGAAGGCGACAATACCGAGCAGGGCTGCCATCAGCAGCACTACCCCCAGGCTGGCCGCGAGCAGCTTGCCGCGCAACGAGAGAGTCATGACAACGAATCCTTGTGGTAGCCGGGGGCCGGGAATACCCCCATCTTGGTAGTTCTATCGGCACAATGATGAACGGTCTTTAGTGAATCCTGATATTTTTTCATCTATCAACAACAGAACGCACTACCAGCAACAGACTGTTCACTATTCCATGCTGACACCCGCAGGCACCACAAGGCCGCCCGAAGGCGGCCATGAGGTCAGGTCGCGGATGACGGGCAGGCACCGGCAGAGCAGGTCAGCGCCCGCTGACCTGTCTCTTGAGGGCGGTTTCAGGTGCCTGCAAAGAGGGTTGGCGGGCAGGGTTGAGCATCCATCAGGAACCGAGCTGGTACTCCCCCTGTTGCCCCCCTCTCGACAACGTGGGCTGTGCTAGATTGGGTATCCCGTTTTCAAGGAGAGCCCGCTGCCATGCCACGAAATATCGAGATCAAAGCCCGCTTAGCCGGGGTCGATGACCTTATCCCCAGAGCCGCGGCCATCGCCGACAAGGGCCCCGTCGACATCGCCCAGGACGATACCTTCTTTCGCTGTGAATCGGGCCGCTTCAAATTGCGGACGCTCTCCCCTTCGGCAGGCCAGCTCATCTTCTACCGCAGGCCTGATCAACAGGGTCCGAAGGAGAGCTACTACCACATCACGCCAACGAACGAGCCGGACAAGCTGCGGGAAACGCTCACCCTGGCTTGCGGCCAGATTGGCAGAGTGCGAAAACAGCGGACCCTGTTTCTGGTGGGCAGAACCCGGATCCATCTCGACCGGGTTGAAGGGCTGGGTCACTTCCTCGAACTGGAAGTGGTGCTGGAAGATGACGAACCGCGCGAGGTGGGGATGCAGGAAGCTCACGACATCATGGCGCGTCTCAGTATCGAGCACTCCCGGTTGATCGAAGGCGCCTATCTGGATCTCCTGCTGCAACGACGACCCTGAGGGATTCACAACAGCGAGGCCGCCCGAAGGCGGCCTCGTACCATCAGGGAGCAGGGTTATGTCACCCGCGCCAGCGCCGTGTTGATCCTCAGGTTGGTCGCCTCCAGCCCCGGCTGCTGGCCGTAAAAGTCGAACGCCAGCTCGACCCCGGGGCGAAACAGCAGGCAGTGGGTGGAGCCGCCGAAGTGGAACATGCCGAGCTGCTCCCCCTTCGCGATCCGCTGCCCCGGCTGCACCGTCACCTCGCAGCTCGACACCTCCGCCATGCCCACCGGCACCACGCACATCAGGCCGATTTTGGGGTTGTCCGCCTCGATGAAGATGAGTGCCCGGGTCGCCACCGCGGTGAGGAAGGGCTGGGACTGGTTCGGGGCGCTGGGGTCGGGCCCCGCCGGGCTGTCGAAACCCTGGTGGCGGTTGGCCAGGTAGTAGCTGCCGTTGACCACCTTGACCGAGCGCACCGTGCCGCTCACCGGGCTGTGCCAGCGGTGATAGCTGAGGGCGCTGAGGAAGGCCTGATAGAGGGTGCCCCCCTCGAACGCGGCGGCGCGCGGGTCGAAGTCCAGCAGGTTGTCCAGAGAATAGGGCTGCCCCTTGAGCCAGAAGGCGTCCTGCCGCCTTACCCCTGTCACCACCTGCAGCGGGGCCGACTCGCAGGCGTTGGCGATCACGCTGTCATCGTCCGGGGCCGTCACCGGCCGCACGCCGGGGCAGAAGCGGCGGGTGAAGAAGTCGTCCCAGCTGGCGAAGCCCTCGTATTCCTCTCCCGGCGCGGTGTGGAAGATCCCCTCGAAGCGCTCTGGGGTGGGGTTGTCGCCGGCCCCGAGCGCCCCCTGCGCCACCTTGACCATCTCCCGTTTCGCCACCTCCCCGAGCCAGGGGACGATCAGGGTCTGGCGATCCAGGGGGCTCACCGACTCGGTCAGCACATAGCGGGACGCGGGACCTTGCAGGAAATCGGCCCAGTAGCCGAGGATCTTGCGCAGTTGCTGGTTCACCAGCGCATTGGCGAAGAAGTCGTACCCGGCGGCCGTCGCCATGGGCCAGTTGAGCAGGGCATTGATGGGGAATCCGATCAGCCCGGCGGGCTCCTGGGTCTGCACATTCTGATAGGCTTCCGGGGCCGTGGTCATGATGCCGTTGAGCAGCTGCAGGAACTCATCGAAGCTGCGCACCTGGACCTGACCGAGCGGCGTGCTGTGCTCATGCTGCCACGCCTCGTCAAACATCCCCTGGGCCTGCTGATGCAGGAGGGGATCCTGCTCCACCAGCGCCTTCAATCCGGCGATCGGGGCCACCAGCGGGCGAGGCTGGCGGGTGACCGCCTGACGCAGCCGCTGTACCCAGCGCGCCACATGGGCCTGATCCCGGGGGACCCAGCCACCGGCATGGGCATGGGGGTGACGCGTATCCACTGCCTTGTTCATCGCTCTCTCCTTGTTGAAGCGCCTTGGGCCCGCCGGATGCGATGCGCCTGAAGGCGCCATCTGGCAGGAAGCAAGATGTAGCACAGGGGAAAAGCGGCCTCCATTGACAGAAATGGCAGCGGCGAAGCGGAGAAAAAGAGGCTAACGGAGGCGGTGGCAAACGCCGCAAATGCGAAAGGCCAGCTCAATGAGCTGGCCTTTCTGAAAAATGGCAGGGGCGGCAGGACTCGAACCCGCAACCATCGGTTTTGGAGACCGCTGTTCTACCAATTGGAACTACGCCCCTGCAACAAACGAGGCGTAGTATACAAAGCGGAGGTCAAAGGTAAAGGCTTTTTTTCTCACTTTCGATGCGATCGAACAAATGACGAGCAGATCCCCGCAATTCCAACAAGGAGCGGGGGTAAGCTGCTGTATTTGCAGCCCCGACGGGGTAGGAATGGGACACAAATGGGGGTAGGGTGAAACCAGGCTCAGGGAGGCTGCCCATGCTCAATTACCGACTGCTGCAACAGCTTGCGCCCCTCAACTTCCGGGATGAGCGCAAGACGGAGACCCTGGACGACTATCTGGACAGAGTCTCTCCCCTGGTGCCCTCCATACCCTCCAATGTGCTCGCCCAGTGGATTTACCGCCATTGGCGCGGTTTTGAATCCAACTGGAGCTTTATCGATCTCGCCAGCCACCAGTTCGAGTGCGAGCACTGGCCCACCGCGCAGATTATCGAGCAGATAGACTCCCGCCACATGGAGGTGATCGATCGCTGGGGCGAGATGCTGCGCAGCAACCGCTACGTGCGCCGCTCCTGGCTCGGCGATGACATGCTGCACCGGGGAACCTGGTCCGAGCCTGTCATCGTCCTCGCCACCGCCCCGGGCACCTGCTACCCGGACGGTCACCCCCTGCCCCATCCCTACTGCCTGCTGGAGGGGCACCACAGACTCGGCTACCTGCGCAGCATGGCCGCCGATAGCGCTCCCTTGCAGGCGCAGCACGCACTCTGGATTTGTCGACCCGTTCGCGACACTTAAACGTTTTTCTGGCCAAATCCTGCCTCTGAAATAAATTTTTGACAATTCAAAAACCAGCCCTATAATCGGTGCGGTTTTGAAAAAGGTCGGGACAGGACAATGCCGTTTTTGATGAAAAAAGCAGCCTTGCAGACGGGTGGAGCGCACCAGAGCGGCCCCGTTGTTTCCGGTTCCCGTCCCACAGATCCCCCGTTTTTTTTGAAAAGAGCCCCTGTTTCAGGGGCTTTTTTTTGTGCCGGAAAAACCTTCATTGATGCCAAAGGGAATGCAGACGATGACCAATCCACTCTATAACAAACACGTCATCTCCATCTCGGATCTGACCCGGTCCGACATGGAACTGGTGGTCGCCACCGCACAGCGGTTGAAGGCCGAACCCGACAGCCGCCTGCTGAAAGACAAGCTGGTCGCCAGTTGCTTCTTCGAAGCCTCCACCCGCACCCGTCTCTCCTTCGAGACCGCGGTCCAGCGCCTGGGCGGCAACATCATCGGCTTCGCCGACGGCGGCAACACCAGCGCCAAGAAGGGCGAGACTCTGGCCGACTCCATCAAGATCATCAGCTCCTACACCGATGCGGTGGTGATGCGCCACCCGAAGGAAGGGGCAGCCCGTCTGGCCTCCGAGTTCTCCCGGGTGCCGGTCATCAACGGCGGTGACGGCTCCAACCAGCATCCCACCCAGACCCTGCTCGACCTCTTCTCCATCCACGAGACCCAAGGCAAGCTGGACGGCCTCAACGTCGCCTTCGTCGGTGACCTGAAGTACGGCCGCACCGTCCACTCCCTGGCCCAGGCCCTGAGCCTGTTCAACTGCCGCTTCTTCTTCATCTCCCCGGAGGCGCTGGCCATGCCGGACTACCTCTGCGAGGAGCTGGAAGAGAAGGGCATCCGCTTCAGCGTGCACGAGACCATGGAAGAGGTGATGCCGGAGCTCGACATCCTCTACATGACCCGCGTCCAGAAGGAGCGCTTCGACGAGACCGAGTACAAGCACATGGCCGCCAAGTTCGTGCTGGAGCTGGCGACCCTGGAAGGGGCCAAGCCCACCATGAAGATCCTCCATCCCCTGCCCCGGGTTGACGAGATCGAGGTCGCCGTCGACAAGACCCCCCACGCCTACTACTTCCAGCAGGCGGAGAACGGGGTCTATGCCCGCCAGGCACTGCTGGCACTGGTACTGAACGAAACCGTCTAAGGGAAAGGGGAACATCATGTCCGAGAAGAACCAACTGCAAGTCGAAGCCATCCGCCACGGCTCCGTCATCGACCACGTCCCCGCCGGCCAGGGCATCAAGATCCTCAAGCTGTTCCAGCTGATCGAGACCCAGGAGCGGATCACCGTCGGCTTCAACCTCAAATCCGGCGCCCTCGGCAAGAAGGATCTCATCAAGATCGAGAACACCCGCCTGACCGAGCAGCAGGCCAACCAGCTCGCCCTGTTCGCCCCCAAGGCCACCGTCAACATCATCGAAGACTTCGTGGTGGTGAAGAAGCACCAGCTGGCGCTGCCGGAGTTCATCGAAGGGGTCTTCCACTGCCCCAACTCCAACTGCATCTCCCACAACGAACCGGTGGAGAGCTACTTCCGGGTGCGCGAGGTGAAGGGGGCGGTGCGGATGAAGTGCAAATACTGCGAGAAGTCCTTCACCCAGGACATCGTCAGCGAACGCTACTGATTTCCTGCCGACAAAGGATATCCATGTGGGCCCCATTGGGCCCATTTTTGAACCCTGTCACATCACTTATTCCCCCTTTGGTTATAATTTGCCATCCCGTAATGGATATACCTCGCTCATCCCCTGCTTGAGTGCTCCTCATTAGTGTTTTTCGCTATGAAAAGCCGGAACGACAGACTGGGCGAGACCGCCATCGCTCATCGCCAAAGGAAGCCGCCATGGTCAACACCCTCAGCCGCCCAGCAGAACCAGAGTCCGACCTGGCCCAGCTCGACGCCTGCCGCCAGATCATCGGCCAGCACTGCTACAGCACCCAGGAGGAGATCCGCCGCGAGCTCTCCGCCCGCGGTTTTGCCGACATCAGCCAGTCCACCATCTCCCGCCTGCTGCGCCGTCTCGGGGTCGCCAAGGCCCAGAACGCCAACGGCAAGAAGGTCTACACCCTGGTGGACGAGCAGCTGGAGCCCGCCGGCAGCACCCGCTCCATCCACGACATGGTGCGCGCCGTGGTCCACAACCAGCAGATGGTACTGGTGCACACCACCCCGGGGGCCGCTACCGTGGTGGCTCGCCTGCTGGATCGCAACGCCAATCCCGAGATCCTGGGGGCCGTGGCCGGCAACGACGTGGTACTGATCGCCCCGCGCCACATCAGCCGAACCCGCCAGGCTCACGCTGCCGTGGTGCGCACCCTGGAAAATGCCCGCTGACCCCTGCTGGATGCCAGAAGGCGACCCCGGGGTCGCCTTTTTGTTGCCCGCGCGGCAAGGAGTCAGACCACGGAAGAGCCCGGGCGCCCCACCTTGCCAGCCATAAAAAACGGGAGCCCCAGGCTCCCGTTGTTGTCCCTATGTCTGTCGGCATTCATGCCAGCACGGCGCCCAGGCTCAGGCAGACCACGATCAGCACGGTCAGCAGGCCGAGCAGCGGAGCCACCCATTTCAGCCAGCGTACATAGGGCACCTTGGCAATCGCCAGGCCACCCATGACCACGGCGGAGGTCGGGGTCACCAGGTTCACCAGGCCGGAGGCGGACTGATAGGCGGTGACCACCAGCTCGCGACCCACGTTGGCGAAGTCGGCCAGCGGTGCCATGATCGGCATGGTCAGCACCGCCAGACCGGAGGAAGAGGGCACCAGGAAGGAGAGCACCACTTCCAGCACGAACATCACGTTGATGAAGACGATGGTGGAGAGGCCGGTCACTATCCCCTCTGCACTGTGCAAGATGGTGTGGGTGATCATGCCGTTGTCCATCACCACCACGATACCGCGGGCGATACCGATGATGAGGGCCACGCCGAGCAGATCGCGGGCACCGTCGATGAAGTTGGAGGTCAGCTCCTCCTCGCTCATGCGGGAGATGACGCCGACGATGATGGCGGCAGCCAGGAACACGCCGGAGATCTGCGCCATCCACCAGCCCAGCACGGCCACCCCGTAGATCATCACGGCAAAGGCGGCGACGAAGATACCCAGCACGATCTTGCGGGTGGTGGTGAACTCCAGCATCTGGTCGCTCTTGTTGCCAAGGAAGTGGGCACGGTTCTCTTCCCACTTGTCGGCCACCAGGGACTTGCTGGGATCGCTTCGCACCATCTTGGCGTAACGCATCACATAGGCCACGCAGATCAGCCAGCCGGCCACCAGCATGGCAACCCGCAGCCAGATGCCGTCGGTGAAGGAGATGCCGGCCGCGTTGGCGGCGATCACGGTGGCGAACGGGTTGATGGTGGAGCCCAGGGTACCGATACCGGCCCCCAGCAGCACGGTCGCGGCGGCGACCACGGGGTCGAAGCGGGCCGCCATCATCACCGGCACCAGCAGGGTGTAGAACGGCAGCGACTCTTCCGCCATGCCGTAGATGGTGCCCCCTGCGGCGAACAGCGCCATCAGGATGGGGATCATCCACTCTTCACGGCCACGCAGGCGATCGGTGACGCGCTCGATACCAGCATCGATGGCACCTGTCTTGGTCACGATGCCAAGGAAGCCACCGATGATCAGGATGAAGAGGGAGACGTCGATGGCGCCAGCCTCATAGGTGTCGTGGTTGTAGAGACCGTCGATAGGTGCCAGCAGCACGTCGACGATCCCCTGGGGATTGGCATCCACCAGTTTGTAGGTACCGGCCACCGGCACTTCCTTGCCGAGGGCCTCGTTCATGGTCATCTCGTATTTGCCGGCCGGCACTATCCAGCTCAGGGCGGCCACCAGGGCGATCAGCACAAACAGTATCGTGTAGGCTGACGGGAACTTGAATTTGGTCATGGTCCAGCTTCCTTCTGTGGGTGTGGTATCCATGCAGGCTGCGGGTCGTAGGGTTGGAGGTATTATGCCGCTGTCACATGGTTGAAAAGCCGGGGGTCACCCCCCGGCACCACTGACGACGTCAGTCGCCCAGCGTAGCCACCATCACTGCCTTGATGGTGTGCATCCGGTTTTCCGCCTCGTCGAACACGATGCTGTGCTCGGATTCGAACACGTCCTCGGTCACTTCCAGGCCCTTCATGCCATATTTGTCGGCCACTTCCTTGCCCATGGTGGTCTCGTCGTTGTGGAACGCCGGCAGGCAGTGCATGAACTTCACATCCGGGTTCTTGGTCGCGTTGATGACGTCCATGTTGACCTGATACGGGGTCATCAGCTTCACCCGTTGATCCCAGGCTTCCTTCGCTTCACCCATGGAGACCCAGACGTCGGTGTAGAGGAAGTCGGCACCCAGCACACCCTCTTTCACGTCTTCGGTCAGGTGGATGCGGGCGCCGGTCTCTTCGGCGATGAGGCGGCAGGTGGCAACCAGCTCCTCTTCCGGCCAGAAGGCTTTCGGCGCCACCAGACGGATGTCCATGCCCATCTTGGCGGCACCCACCATCAGGGAGTTGCCCATGTTGTTGCGGGCGTCACCCAGGTAGGCGAACTTGATCTGATCCAGACGTTTGCCCTTGCCATGCTCCAGCATGGTCATGAAGTCCGCCAGGATCTGGGTCGGGTGGAATTCGTTGGTCAGGCCGTTCCAGACCGGTACACCGGCGTGGGCCCCCAGCTCTTCGACGATCTCCTGGCCATAGCCGCGGTATTCGATGCCGTCATACATGCGGCCCAGCACCCGGGCGGTGTCCTTCATGGACTCCTTGTGACCGATTTGGGAACCGCTCGGGCCGAGGTAGGAGACCTGGGCGCCCTGGTCGAAGGCCGCCACTTCGAACGCACAGCGGGTGCGGGTGGAGGTCTTCTCGAAGATCAGGGCAATGTTCTTGCCGACCAGATGCTTGCGCTCATAGCCACCGTATTTGGCTTTCTTCAGGTCGATGGCCAGATCGATCATGTATTGGATTTCGCGAGGGGTGAAGTCCAGCAGTTTCAGGAAGTTACGGTTACGCAGATTAAAAGCCATGATGAGTTCTCTCTATATTTGTTCAGACCAATTTGGCAGTGTCATTGACTACGCAGTTGTTCAGACCAGAGCCTTGGCTCAGGCATTGACGGTATTGGTGGCGACGATGTTGGTGCCGGCTTCCCCCTTGAGGATGGCGAGGCCATCTTCCAGGGCGCCGATGCCGACCATGCCGCCGGTCGCCTTGACGAATTCACAGGAGGCTTCGACCTTGGGCCCCATGGAGCCGGCATCGAACTTGACGCCAGCCAGCTCGTCCGGGCTGGTGACCTGCAGCGGACGCTGGGTCGGCTTGCCCCAATCCAGATACACTGCATCGGCGTCGGTCAGGATCAGCAGGGCGTCGGCCTTGATCTGCTTGGCCAGGTAGGCGGCAGACATGTCCTTGTCGATGACGGCCTCGATGCCGGTCAGGCTCTGGCCATCCCAGGTCACCGGGATGCCACCACCACCGGTACAGATGATGAGGTGACCCTGGGCGATCAGGGTTTCGATGGCGTCGCCTTCGACGATGCGCTGGGGCAGCGGGGACGGCACCACGCGGCGGAAGAACTTGCCGTCTGCCTTGACCACCCAGTGCTTCTCGGCAGCCAGGGTGCGGGCTTCCGCTTCTTCGTAGACGGGGCCGATGAACTTGGTCGGGTTGGCAAACGCCGGATCCTGGGGGTCCACCTGCACCTGGGTCAGCAGCGCGGTGACGTTGCGGCTCGGCATCAGGTTCTTCAGCTCCTGGATCAGCATGTAGCCGATCATGCCCTGGGACTCGGCGCCCAGCACATCCAACGGATAGGGGGAGACCTTGGTGTAGGCGCTGTTCTGCAGGGCCAGCAGGCCGACTTGCGGGCCATTGCCGTGCACCAGCACCACGTTGTACTCCTGGGCGATCAGGGCGATGGTCTTGGCGGCGGTGGCGATGTTCTTGCGCTGGATGTCGGCTTCCAGAGGTTCACCGCGGCGGAGCAGGGCATTGCCCCCCAGGGCGACGACGACAGTTGGTTTTTTCATGGGTGTTACTCTCGAGTTCGGGTGTGTGTGGCGCCAGCCTCTGCCGGCGCCACGCCGTCTTGTCAGATGCCGTCACGTTCCATCGGGCAGCTCATGCAGCGGGCGCCGCCGCGACCACGTCCCAGCTCTTCACCCGGGATGGGCAGCACAGTGATGCCGGCCTTGTCGTACTTCTCGTTGGTGTAGGTGTTGCGCTCGTAACCCACCACCACGCCGGGGCGCACGGTCAGCACGTTGTTGGCGTCGTTCCACTGCTCCCGCTCGGCCTCGAAGCTGTCGCCGCCGGTGGTGATGAGCCTGAGCTGATCCACCCCCAGCGCCTTCTCGATGGCGGTCACGAAGTAACCCTCTTCCTTGATGTTCATCCCGGTGGCACCGCCCGGGGTCAGGCTCCAGCAGTTCACATCCTTGCGGATGACTTCCGGATAGACGGAGAAGGTGTCGACATCCATGTGGGTCATGACGGTGTCGAGGTGCATGCAGCTACGGTGCTTCGGCAGCTCCATGGCGATGACCTGCTTGGCCTGACCGTGCTTGAACAGGCTGCGGGCCAGATGCTCCACCCCTTGCGGCGTGGTGCGCTCGGACATGCCGATGAGCACGGCGCCACGGCCGATGACCAGGACGTCGCCCCCTTCGATGGTGGAGTTGTCGTAGTCGCGCTCCTCGTCACCGAAGTACTTGATGAACTCCTGACCGGCAAACTGCGGGTGCCAGCGGTAGATGGCCTTCACGTGGTTGGTCTCGCGACGACGGGCGGCCTTGGCCATGGGGTTGATGGAGACGCCGCCATAGACCCAGCAGGAGGTGTCGCGGGTGAAGAGGTGATTGGGCAGCGGTTCGATGATGAAATCGGTCGGTGCATGCATGCCGACCACCATGTTGACGCCGCTGTAGGGCATCTCGGAGTAGGTCAGGCCGCCGGAGAGGATGCGGGCCAGCTCGCGGTGAGGCATGTCCGCCAGGAAGCAGCGCACGTCGTTGGCCAGGGCAGTGCCGAGGCGATAGTCGGAGACCTGGTGTTGCAGCAGCCAGGCTTTGGCTTCCGGCACGTCCAGGGTTTCCGCCAGCAGATTGGTCAGGAGGAAGACTTCGACATTCTGATCGCGCAGTACCTGAGCGAATTTGTCGTGCTCCTGACCGGCACGTTCCACGGACAGGACGTCGTCAAACAGCAGATCCTGGCAGTTGGAAGGGGTCAGACGCTTCAGACTGAGGTTGGGGCGGTGCAACATGACACGGCGCAACTGGCCAACTTCAGAACCTACATAAAATTTGCTCATGATGATATTCCGTCTAGCAGTGGTCCCTGCGAGTGATTGAATAGATTCCTTCTATTCAGGCTCGTGGCTAAGGCGGGATATTCTTTATGTAGGGTACTCGACTTGTGTTCTATCCTGCCCTTGCCTTTTGACGCAGAGATTAGGTCTGGCAACTCCACCAAACTTGGACATTGATCACATTCACCCGAGACTGCATAAATTCAGAAGTTAATTTATGATGGAGTTTACATATCTGACATTTCCCTCACCCTCCATCCGGCATAAATACGCAATAAATCCCCAATATATTCCACAAAGAACGCAATTCCATTCATCCATGATATCCACAAATGGATAGTCACCAATAAAAAATATCAAATAAATCATTACATTAAAATCAAATCGCTCATTTTTTGAATAAACTTCACCCACCTTTGAATTTATCCTCGCTTATCATCCCGTTTGCTCTCACATAAATAATCACCTGCTCCTTTATTGCTGAATAATCCATCTATTGTCCCAGATCATGGCGGCCTGCCCGGGCCAGATGGCGAGCCTCATTGCCAAGTCGTGTGCACTATCTCTTTTATATGGATATGCATTTTGCACGCATCCTGATGGCGGCTTTTTCACCGACCGGAGTGCAACCGGGATTCAAAGTTTTTTCATTAGTTGAATTTTTTCAGTCACCTTGCGCCGATTTCGGGTTCGCCTTAACTCAAAAAGTGATGCTTGTTACATTCGTTCCCGTCACCAAGGAGATAACCATGAAGATCCCGTCGCTGTTTCTGCTCATCGCCCTGGTCCTGCCCATGACACCGGCCCTGGTGCATGCCCAGGGAGCCCCCGCCATGCCGCTGGTGGTCTGTCACGTTGACCAGGCACCCCAGATGCTGGTCCCCGCCTACCTATGCCAATGGCACGGTGGCAGCCAGCATCCCTGACCCTCTCGCCCAAGGGGAGGCGATCTCCTCTTGGGTCATCTCAGCTTTCCCTCCTTTACCTCCTTTATCTCCTGAATGGGATCCGGACCACGCCACCTGCATCATGCCCGTTGCCCTCCTCCACCCTCATCTGCGATCGACACTGACCGGCCTCCCCGGATTCTGAACCGCAGTTAAACGCCTTGTGAGACATTCGCCATCGACTGCGTAAGCAAAGTGCCAACAAAATTCTCGCCATAGTCGGAAGATGCGCGTAAAAAAACAGCATGATAGAACATTAAAGTCATGATTTTAAAAAAGATAACTTCATTATCCTTTCGCGGGAAACCAGTTTGAAAAAAACGTTTTTCAGCATGTCATTGTCGCCCTGCGCGAAATCCTTATAGTTACTCCTGCACGGACGCAATGAAGTCGGTCAGGAAGACTGGCTGCCAAGGTTGGGCAAATGGACTCACCACAGGATGTGGTAAAGGACACCTCCCAGGACGGAGAAAGTGCGACGGGAACGGATGACTCGTCAGGCCATGATGGCTAAAGGACACCCCAAAGGATTGGGAAGGGGAAACCTAAAGGAAGAGGTATAGTCAGGGATTGCAGGGAGCAACTTCGTTCAAGGATATGAGCGATAAGACTATCGGGGGCGACGCAAGTCGCCCCCATCTTTTTTGGGTATTTTTCACGTCTGCCCGCTGATGGGTCACCCCGGCCACGGCATTGCTGGCCAGGGTACCCGGGACTCGCCCAGCCGGCGCTATTCCAGCCGGAAGTGCCCCACTATCTCCCGCAGCCTGTCATAGGTGCGCTGCATGGCATTCGAGCTGTCCACGGTGCGCTCGCCATTCCCCTTGAGCTGGGTGATCACCTCGGCGATGGCACTCATGTTGCGATTGATCTCCTCGGCGACGGCACTTTGCTCCTCCGCGGCCGTGGCGATATGGCTGATGAGATCGTTGATCTCCACCACTTCTCCCGCCATCAGATCCAGTGACGCATTCACCTTGCTGGTGTTTTCCGCCGCATCCTGGCAGCTCTGTCGGGTGTTGCCCATGGCGGCCACCACGGTCTGGGTACCCCGTTGCAGCCGGGTCAGCATGGTCTGGATCTCGGCAGTGCTCTTCTGGGTGCGTCCCGCCAGAGAGCGCACTTCGTCCGCCACCACCGCAAACCCCCGCCCCTGCTCACCAGCCCGGGCTGCCTCGATGGCAGCGTTGAGGGCCAGCAAGTTGGTCTGCTCTGCGATGCCACCGATGACCCCGAGAATCGAGCCTATCTGCTGCACATCCTGCTGCATGGCTTCGATGGAGTGTGCCGTGGCCTCCACCTCCGTCACCAGCGCAGTGACGCTGGCCATGGCCTGATCCACCACCTGACGCGACTGGTTGGCCAGTTGCTGGCTCTGGCCGGTCAGCTGGGCAGTATTGGCCGCGCTCTCCGATACCGAGACGGCAGTACGGCTCATCTCGTTGATGGCGGTGACCACCTGTTCGGTCTCCCGCACATGCTCCGCCAGCAGGCCCTGGGCCGACCCCGTCTGCCTCGCCAATGCCGATATCCCTTCATTGAGCTGGCCGCTCGCTTGTCTCACCTCCCCCATCATGCCCTGCAACTGCTCGATGAAACGGTTGATGCCCGCCGAGATCTGGCCGAGATCATCCTTGCTGGTCACCGTGAGCCGGCGGGTCAGATCCCCATTGCCCTGGGAGAGCTCCTGCACCAGGTCGCGCAAGGAGAGGATGGGTCTATAGGCCAGGTTGAGGGCCACCATGGAGAGGGCCAGTACCAGCGCCGCCACCCCGAGCAGGGCCAGGGTGATCTTGCCGTTGAGCGCCTGGGTCATGGCCCGGATATAGTCGAGATCCACATAACCGGTCAGGGTCCACTCGCTGCCGCGAATATCCAGCTTGTTGGGGCGGCTCTCGCTCTCTCCCTGGGGCTTGCTGCTGTAGAGCACCTGTCCCTGGCTGTCGGTGAGGGAGAAGTAACGCCCTTCCCCGCTTACCTTGGTCAGCAGCGTCTTGAACTCGCTCATGTCGAGGTAGTAGAGGTAGGCGGAGTCGGCACCGCGCGGCACCAGGATGGAGATGACGGGTTTGCCGTCCAGCTGCTCCAGCGGGCTGACGGTGATCTGGTTGTTGGCGGCGGGGATCAGCTTGCGCAGTGCGTCAACCCTGGCCTTGTCGTCGATGACCCCGTTCGCGTCGAATGCCATGTCGCCAATGAGCTTGACGATGTTGTGAAAGCCGGTCTCCTGCAGCGCCTTCTTGACGCTGGTCACCCCGAGGTTGAGGTTGGCGGCCAGCAGCACCTTCTGGTTGATGTCACCCGCCAGCTTCTCCCTGACCAGGGTGATCTGCTCGTTGATGTTCTGGGTAGCCTGGGTGCGGATGTAGCCGCTGATGAAATGGTTGACGCTGAACCAGGCGGTACCGATGGTGACCAGAATGGCGAGCAGCAACAGCACGTTGATTTTGACTTTGAATGCCATGGTATGGGTCCCTCCAAAGAGAAAGGGCCGGGATGACCCGGCCCTCCCTGCCAATGCTTACTTCTTCTTGGCGTACTTCATGGAGTCCAGGGCTACCGCCAGGATGATGATGCCGCCCTTGATGATGAACTGCCAGTAAGGGCTGACACCGATGTAGGTCAAACCATAGTTGATCAGCGTGAAGATAAGTACGCCGGTGATCACACCCGCGACAGTTCCCACACCGCCGGCAAACGAAACGCCCCCCACCACGCAGGCCGCGATGGCATCCAGCTCGTACATGAAGCCGAGGTTGTTGGTGGCACTGCCGATCCGCCCCGCTTCCAGCATGCCGCCGAAGGCGTAGAAGACACCGGCCAGGGCATAAATGACCACCAGGTTGACGGCGACGTTGACGCCGGACACCTTGGCCGCTTCCGGGTTGCCACCGATGGCAAAGATGTTCTTGCCAAAGCGGGTCTTGTTCCACAGCACCCAGACGAACACGCTGGCGATGGCCGCATAGAAGGTCAGGTACGAGAGCTTGAACCCGCCAATCCGGATGAAGCCCTGCGCAAAGTTGGAGAAGCGAGGATCAAACCCGGCTACCGGAGAAGCCCCCACGGAGTCGAAATAGAGGGAGTTGATGCCGTAGACGATGATCATGGTGCCCAGGGTGGTGATGAAGGGCGTCACGTTCAGGTAGGCGACGATCAGGCCGTTGACCAGACCAATCAGGGCCCCCACCACGCACACCAGCAGGATCACCGCCGGAATGGGTACCTCCCCCAGGGTGGGGAAGACCTTGTTGACGTTGGTCAGGGCCTGCAGCATGGTGGCCGCGATCAGCGCCGCCAGACCGACCTGACGACCGGCCGACAGGTCAGTACCCTGGGTGATGATGATGCCCGCCACCCCGAGGGCGATGATGACCCGCACCGAGGACTGGGTCAGGATGTTGCTGAGGTTGGTGAGGCTGAGGAAGGAGGGCTCCTTGATCACGATGATCATGAGCAACACCAGCAACACCACATAGATGCCGTTCTCTTTGAGCGCCTGCATCAGATTGAAATTTTTAGCCGACTCCATAATGTCTTCCTGTCTTTATAGGTACAGAGATGCCAGGCGCAGGATCTCGCTCTGGTCAGTTTCTTTGGTGTTGACGATCCCCGCGACCCGGCCATTGCTCATGACCATGATGCGGTCCGTGATGCCGAGCAGTTCCGGCATTTCGGAGGAGATGATGACGATGCCCTTGTCCTTCTTCGCCAGCTCCAGGATGAGCTGGTAGATCTCGAACTTGGCGCCAACGTCGATACCCCGGGTCGGTTCATCCAGCATCAGGATCTCGGGCTGGGTCAGCAGCCAGCGACCGATGATCACCTTCTGCTGGTTGCCACCGGAGAGGGAGCCGATCTGGGTCTGCTGGGTCGGTGTCTTGACCCGCATGGAGTCGATGACCCACTGGGTATCGCTCTTCATCTTGTTGTCGCTGAGCAGCCCCATGGATCCCTTGTAGTTGTCCATGTTGGCGATCAGGGAGTTGAAGGCGATGTCGAGGCGTGAATAGATCCCGGTAGAGCGGCGCTCCTCGGTCACCAGGGCGAAGCCGTTCTGGATCGCCTCGTGGGCGTTGTGGTTCGCCACCTCTTTGCCGTGCAGCTTGATGGTCCCTTCGCTGCGATCGCGGATGCCGAACAGGGTCTCCACGATGTCGGTGCGCTTGGCCCCCACCAGACCGGCGATGCCGAGGATCTCCCCCTTGTGCAGGTTGAAGGTCACGTCCTTGATGGAAGGCTGGTTCTTGGCCGTCAGGTGCTCGACCTCGAGGATCACCTCTTTGGGATGGTTGGTTTTTTCCGGGAAGCGCTGGGTGAGCTCGCGGCCGACCATCATGCCGATGATCTGATCCATGGTCATGCCCTTGAGGGGCTGGGTCGCCACCCACTGGCCATCCCGCAATATGGTGATCTCGTCACAGAGCTGGAAGATCTCTTCCATCTTGTGGGAGATGTAGACGATGCCGCACCCCTTCTCCTTGAGCTTGTTGATGATTTTGAAGAGGTGGTTGACCTCTTTCTCGGTCAGGGAGGAGGTGGGTTCGTCCATGATGACGATCTTGGCGTCATAGGAGAATGCCTTGGCAATCTCGATCATCTGCATCTGGGAAACCGACAGGGTGCCGACCTTGACCCTGGGGTCGATGTCGATGTCCAGCTCCTCGAAGATATGCTTGGTGTCCTGATACATCTTGCCGTGGTCGACAAACAGTCCCTTGGTGGGATAGCGGCCGAGCCACATGTTGTCCATCACGGTGCGTTGCAGTACCAGGTTCAGCTCCTGGTGCACCATGGAAACGCCATTCTCCAGCGCCTCTTTGGACGAGGTGAAGTTGATCTCCTGTCCCTTGAAGAAGATCTTGCCCTGATCCTTCTCGTAGATGCCGAACAGGCACTTGAGCAGCGTGGACTTCCCTGCGCCATTCTCGCCCATCAACGCATGCACAGAATGAGGACGGACCCGTAAATTGACATTATCGAGTGCCTTGACGCCAGGAAAGCTCTTACTGACGTCAATCATCTCCAACAGCCATTCTGATTGTTGCCGTGTTGTCATATCAGCCATCACATCTGGTTGAAAAGAGGGCAAGGGGATCTCCCTTGCCCTGAGGGGAGGAATTACTCGAATTGGGACAGGTTGTCTTTGTCTACGCCCACGTAGGCAACGCGGACGACCTTGTTGTCGATCTTCCAGTTGGTGCCTTCACCGGCCGGCTTGCCTTCGGCCAGGTTCTTGGTCAGCTCGAAGGTGGCCTTGGCCTGGTTGGCCGCATCGTTCAGCACGGTACCGGCCATAGCACCGCTCTTGACCATGGCCAGGGCTTCCGGCAGGGCGTCAACACCGAACACCGGGATGGCGGTCTTGCCCTGGGCCTTCAGAGATTCCACGGCGCCCATCGCCATGCCGTCGTTGTTGGCGATGACCACTTCGATCTTGTTGGCGTTCGGACCGGAGATCCAGGCGTCCATCTTGTCCTTGGCCATGGCGGTATCCCACATACCGGTATCCATGTGCAGTTGCTCGGTCTTGATGCCGCCATCGTTTAGAGTCTTGACGACGTAGGTGGTGCGGGCTTCCGCATCCGGGTGGCCAGGCTCACCCTTGAGCAGCACGAACTGGATGACGCCATCCTTGTTCAGATCCCACTCGGGGTGCGCTTTCCAGTGCTTGGCGATCAGCTGGCCCTGGATGATGCCGGACTCCTTGGAGTCGGTGCCCACGTAGTAGGCCTTGTCATAGCTGGCCAGGTCGGCCGCGCTCGGTTCCTTGTTGTAGAAGACCACGGGGATCTCGTCCGCACGGGCTTTCTCAATCACGACAGGGGCCGCCGCCGGGTCAACCAGGTTGATGGCCAGGGCCTTCACGCCCTTGGCCAGCAGTACGTCGATCTGGTCGTTCTGCTTGGACTGGTCGTTCTGGGAGTCGTTCATCAGCAGTTCCACACCCGGGGTGGCCGCCGCTTCTTTCTCGATGGCCTTGCGCACCACGGCCATGAAGTTGTCGTCGTACTTGTAGACGGTGACCCCGATACGGGTATCGGCCTGGGCTTGGGCTCCCGCCATCAGTCCCATCAGCAAGGTGGCAACTGTCGTGAGTTTTTTCATTGTTATGCTCCGATCTCTATCTGTTTTTTGTAGGGAATGCTGTACACCGTTTGAGCTGGCGCCAGCCTAATGTAATCAGTTTGTTGTGAGGCGGTCTGTGATCCTGGCAACAAAATGAAAACGTTTACACTCTGTTACATAGCCGTAATATTGTTAAAAATTAAATAGTTACGTGAGAAACTGCCTTTGGGTCTCGCCATCTCGCGACGGCGGGTCCGGCTAGCGCAGACGGCAGTGCCACTGATAACGACCCGGCAACAGCCAGAACTCGGGCCGCACGCTCTGGCTCCAGGAGTCGTCGCCTCCCACCCCCATGTGGAAGCCATCGAGGCACAGGTGCGTGCCCCCCAGAGCCACCAGATCGGTCTGGTGACGGGCTTCGGTCAGCTGCTGCTGACTGTAGCGGCTGACACTGAAGTGGAAGCGCCCCTCCACCACCAGATCCCCCAGTTGCAGTGCGCGGGTATCGCAGCGCAGCCCGTTGTCGGTCGGGAAGACATAAGGGGTGTGCAACGCCTCGATGGGCAATTGCCAGCGACCGAGATCGGCGGCGAGCCGGCGATCCGGGTAATTCTCGTGGGGGCCAAGCCCCAGCCAGCTCACCGGGGCACCTTCGGCCGGTTCATCGGCCAGCCAGAGCCGGGCACCGATGCGCGGCAGGGAGGGCATGTCGGCGGCCACCTCCACCTCGATGGCGAGGTGCATGGCGCCCTCCCCGTCAATCCTGTGATGCCAGCGGGTCAGGATCTTCGGCTCGTCAGCCACGAAGTAGCCGTGGTGCGCCGTGATGAGACCCTGCTCCGGACTCGGCTCCAGGCCGAGACAGCGGTGCTGCAGATCATTGAGTCCGGCCTCCTGCCAGCGGGCAATCCAGGCGTTGGGATCGGCGTGATCCGCCTCGCTGGTGCCGATATCGTTGTCGAGCGGCGCCCGATAGAAGTGATCGGCGATGGCGTCGCACAGCCGCTCGCGGCCCTGTTTCTGCCAGCTGACGATGCGACCACTGGCCTTGTCGAGCTGCCACAGGGAATCTGCGGCGCCAAGCACCCAGTGATCGCGCTGCTCGGTCAGGCTGACCGCCGGGCAGGCCGACGGCAGCGCCAGGGGCGCGGGCAACAGGCATTGCTGGCGAGCCACCTCGTGACCCGCTCCGGCCCAGGCCGTGGCGGTGGGCTGCACGATGGCGAGATCCAGCCAGGCGAGCGCCCCCGGCGCAAAGGCCGGCAGTTGCTCCAGCAGGGTCAGCGTCACGCTCCCCCGGGGAGCCAGCTCAAGCAGGCATTCACCCTGGCTCACCACCACGCCGTCTTCACACAGACGCCACAGCAGGCGTTCGTTGTCCGTCTCGCGGAACAGGTATTCGCTGCGGATCTCCACCGTCAGCGGCTGGCGACCCTGCAGGGTCAGAACGAAGGGCTGCTGGGCACGCCGGGCTTCAAACAAGGAGGGATGGGGGGTGCGATCGGGGAACAGCAGGCCGTTGCAGCAGAACTGGCGATCGTTCGGAGTGTCGCCGAAGTCGCCACCATAGGCCCAGAAATGGCGGCCATCGTCGGTTTGCTTGTCCAGCCCCTGATCGACCCAATCCCAGACAAACCCACCCTGCAGCCGCGGATGATCGCGAAATGCCTGCCAGTAATGGGCATAGCCCCCCAGGCTGTTGCCCATGGCGTGGGCGTATTCGCACAGGATCAGCGGCCGGGTCTCTTCCGACAGGCCGATCCACTTGGCCAGTGCCCACTTGGGCACCGCCGGGAAGGGTTGATCCTGATGGGTACGGGCATACATGGGGCAGATGATGTCGGTGGCCGGGGTGTCGGCCCCGCCCCCTTCGTACTGCACCGGGCGGCTGGGATCAGCCCCCTTCACCCAGCGATACATAGCGTCGTGGGCCGGGCCATAACCTGATTCGTTCCCCAGGGACCAGATGATGATGCAGGGGTGGTTGAAGTCCCGGGCCACCATACGGGTGACCCGCTCCAGAAAGGCGTTGCTCCAGGCGGGATCCCGCGCCAGCCGCCCCATGGGGGTCATGCCGTGGGTCTCCAGGTTCGCCTCGTCCACCACATAGAGGCCGAGCCGGTCGCACAGGCGATAGAGCTCGGGTTGATTGGGATAGTGGGAGCAGCGCACCGCGTTGAAGTTGTGCCGCTTCATCAGCAGCAGATCCTGCTCCATGTCGGCCGGGGTCACCACGTGACCCGTGGCGGGATGGTGTTCATGGCGATTGGCACCACGAATCAGCAGGGGCTGGCCGTTGACCCGCAGCAGGCCGCCACGGATCTCCACCGCCCGAAAGCCCACGTCATGGGCCTCGCTCTCGAGAGCGCTTCCCTGCTCGTCCAGCAGGGTCAGGGTCAGGCGATAGAGGTGCGGGGTCTCGGCGCTCCACTTGTGTGGCGCCGTTACCGTCAGCCACAACTCGGCGCGATCGTCATACACCCCTTTCTCGTCGATGGCCTGGGTGCCGATCCGCTGGCGCAGGGTCGCCACCCGCTCGTCGCCATCATAGAGGTTGGCCTCCACCGACAGACCGGCTCCGTTGGCCGCCTGCAATTCAACCTTGAGGCGGGCATCCCGGTAGCAGGCGTCGAGCTCTGGCGTCACCCGGATATCCATCAGATGACGGGCCGGTTTGTGCAGCAGGCTGACGGAGCGGAAGATGCCGCTCATGCGCCACATGTCCTGATCTTCCAGATAGGAGCCGTCAGACCAGCGCAGCACCAGGACGGCGAGGCGGTTGGCCCCGGCCTGAAGGAAGGGGGTCAGATCGAATTCCGCCGGCAGCCGGCTGTCCTGGGAGTAGCCGACCCAGCGGCCGTTGCAGAAGAGGTGAAACGCGCTGTCCACTCCGTCGAAGATGATCCGGGTCTGCCCCTCGGCCAGCCAGTCCGCAGCAACGGTGAACTCGCTGGAGTAGCAACCGGTGGGGTTCTCGGCAGGCACCCGGGGCGGGTCGCAGGGAAAGGGGTACTTGATGTTGGTGTAGATGGGCACATCCGTGACGGGCCGCGCCCCCGGGTAGGCCGCAGCCAGTTGCCAGTTGCCCGGCACCTTGATGGGGCAGGCATCCGGCAGATCCTCCACCAGCCACTGCTCCGGCACCCGCTCCGGGACCTCGAACCAGGAGAACTGCCACTCGCCGTCCAGCAGCAGGCGGGAAGGTGACAACCCCCCCATCCTGGCTTCCCCTTCACTGCGCCAACTGGACAAGGGGGTATGGGCGGGCAGCCGATTCACCGACGTAATCGCCTGGGTCTGCCAGTCCTGACGGGCCACTATCTCCCTGAGCATCTCTTTCTCTCCCTGCATGAGCGCTGAAAACCATTGCAGTGTAGGGAAGTTTTGGCCGTGGATCGGCGATCCCGCTCACACAGATGTAAACGATTACACTCATTTTGTTAAGTAAAACGGAGTAAAAATCGGATAAATCCGGGTAAATAACCCACGGGGGAAAAAGCGGACCTTCGGAAGGGCAAAAGATGCCCGGGAGTGTGAAACCGGGAGGCAATGGCCGAACAAGCGGAGCAAGCCATGGCAAAGACCCGACATCACGCCCCCCTCGCTCCATCAGGCGCTGGAGCGCCTCAACCCGGTTCCGGGCACACAGCCCGGCCTCTCGAAGGAGTGTGCAGAGACCACGAGAGCCCCTGCCCGGCGCAGAGAACGCCATGGCAGGCGTCTGGCAGGATCTGGCCGGAAGTGAGGCTCGGCAGGCCGGGGGAGAGGGGCTCGTGACAGACGAGCGGGAAGAGCTGCCGAGTTCGGCAGGCAGGGAGCGTGAGGGGACGGTTGTCACTCCTCAGGCAACCCTCTGTGGTCTGCGCTAGCCATGCTCTCAGCTATCCATGGTCTGAGCTATCTATCGTCTGAGCTATGGGGGTGCTTTATATGCTGCAGTACGGGTTCGCCAGGTGCAGCGCTTGCGCCGACGGGGGCGCAAGCGCTGCGATCAGGACCTGACGGGAGCGACCGAATGGCGGTTGATCAGGGTGGGGGTATAGATGCGGCTCTGCACCGATTCGCTCTCCCCTGCGGCGAGTTGCAGCGCCAGCTTGGCCGCCTGGGCCGCCATCAGCTCGATGGGATAGCGCATGGTGGAGAGCTTGGGCCTCAGGTATCTGGCGTAGATGATGTCATCGAAGCCCACCACAGACACCTCTTCCGGCACCTTGAGGCCGTTGTCCGCCAGCACAGAGATGGCCCCTGCCGCCATGGCGTCGTTGTAGGCCACCACCGCCGTGATGGGCAACCCCTTGGCCAGCAGGTTGAGCATGGCGCGCTCACCCCCCTCTTCATTGGGCATGCCGCTCTCCACCAGCTCGGGATCGGCGAAGACCTCCGCCTCCGCCAGGGCATCCTGATAGCCCTGATGGCGCAACAGCGCATCCTCGATGGCGTGATCCGAGCTCAGGAAGGCGATATGGCGGTGGCCGAGATCCAGCAGATGACGGGTGGCGGTCGCCGCACCCTGGCGGTTGTTGAGAGCGATGCAGCGCCCCCTCAGACTCGGAATGTCGCGGTTGATCAGCACCATGCCGGGGGCGCGCAGGGCGTAGTCGACCAGCTCCTCATCACCGAGCGCCTTGCTGTGCACCACCAGTGCCTCGCAGCGTTTACCGATGAGCAGCTCGATGGCCTCCCGCTCCTGCTGGGCGCGGTGAAAACCATTACCCATCAACAGGTGCAAGCCCTGCTCCACCGCCACTGCCGCGACCCCTTTGACCAGGGCGCCGAAGAAAGGATCCGCCACGTCCCCCACCACCACTCCCATGGTGTCACAGGTCTGGCTGACCAGGGCCCGCGCGTTGGCGTTGGGGGTATAGCCCAGCTCGGCCATGGCCTTCAGCACCACCTCGCGGGAGGCGGCACTGGCCTTGGGTGAGTTGTTCATCACCCGTGAAACCGTTGCCACTGACACATTGGCCAAACGGGCGACATCCTTGATGGTGCTCATGCTGTTTTCACTTATTTCACGCTGCAACTGGCCGCATTATACCGTTCAATGTCACTGATAACAGGGGGAAAAATCAGAACTTGCCACATTGGTCGATGAAAACAAGTGTAATCGTTTACACATATTTGTTAAGCAGCTCACAGTTTGCCCGTCAGCCCCTCGGCTAGACTCCTGCTCAGGCTTTCCTGATGCGAGGAGTTGAGGGTGGAACAACGGATGAAAGTACTGGTCACCGGCGGTTGCGGCTACATCGGCAGCCACACCTGTCTGGCCTTGCAGGCCGCAGGCATGGAGCCCGTGGTGGTGGACAACCTCTGCAACAGCAAGGCGAGCGTCCTGACCCGTGTCGCCGCCATCAGCGGGCGCGAGCCCCGCTTCTACGTGGGGGACATCCGTGACCCGGCCCTGCTGGATCGCATCTTCAGGGAGCAGCACATCGACGCCGTGATCCACTTCGCCGCCCTCAAGGCGGTCGGCGAGTCGACCCGCATCCCGCTGGACTACTACGAGAACAACCTGAGCGGCACCCTGGTATTGCTGCAGGCGATGAAACGGGCCGGGGTACGCAATCTGGTGTTCAGCTCGTCGGCCACCGTCTACGGCGATCCCGCCAGCACCCCGATCCGGGAGGATTTCCCCCGCAGCGCCACCAACCCCTACGGCCGATCCAAGCTGATCATCGAGGAGATCCTCGAGGATCTGCAGCGGGCCGAGCCCCACTGGAGCATGACACTGCTGCGCTATTTCAATCCCGTCGGCGCCCACGAGTCCGGCACCCTGGGGGAGGATCCCCAGGGCATCCCCAACAATCTGATGCCGTTTTTGACCCAGGTCGCCATCGGCCGACGCGACTGCCTCTCGGTCTTTGGTAACGATTACCCAACCATCGACGGCACCGGGGTGCGCGACTACATCCACGTGATGGATCTCGCCGAAGGACACGTCAAGGCTCTGGAACACTGCGCCGGACGGGGCGGTGTCCACGCCTACAACCTGGGCACGGGCCAGGGCCAGAGCGTGTTGCAGATGGTCGCGGCGTTCGAGGCCGCCTGCGGTCGGCCCCTTACCTACCGGATCGAGCCACGGCGCCCCGGCGACATCGCCGAGTGCTGGGCCGATCCCGCCAAGGCCGCTCGGGAACTGGACTGGCACGCCAGCCGGGATCTCGCCGCCATGTGCGCCGACAGCTGGCGCTGGCAGTCCGCCAACCCCAATGGTTACGAGGCGTAGGCCCTGCCCTGCGCCTTCGGATGTATTCAACTCACACACTGGAGTGATGATGTTCAACCCCGTTGATCACCCCCACCGCCGCTTCAACCCGCTCACCGGCCAGTACGTGCTGGTCTCCCCTCACAGGGCCAAGCGCCCCTGGCAAGGCCAGGTCGAGAAGGTGAGCCTGGCGCCGAGCCAGGCCCATGATCCCGACTGCTTCCTCTGTGCGGGCAACACCCGGGTGACCGGCGATATCAACCCCGACTATCAGGGCACCTTCGTCTTTACCAACGACTTCGCCGCCCTGATGCAGGACACCCCGGCCGCTGACGCGGCGCCGGATCCCCTGCTGAAGCTGGAAGCCGCCCGGGGCACCAGCCGGGTCATCTGCTTCTCGCCGGATCACGGCAAGACCCTGCCCGAGCTGCCCCTGCCCGCCATCGAAGGGGTGATCACCACCTGGATGGACCAGGTGGCCGAGCTCTCTGACCAGTGGGAATGGGTCCAAGTCTTTGAAAACAAGGGCGCCGTCATGGGCTGCTCCAATCCGCACCCTCACGGCCAGCTCTGGGGCAGCGACTTCCTGCCCAACGAGATTACCCGGGAAGAGGCGCACCAGCGCACCTGGCTGGCCGAACACGGCCGCCCCCTGCTGCTGGACTATGTGGAGCGGGAGCTGGCGGATCGCTCCCGCATCGTGGTGGAGACGGCCCACTGGCTGGCGGTGGTGCCCTTCTGGGCGGCCTGGCCGTTCGAGACCCTGCTGCTGCCCAAGGCCCATGTTCCCTCCATGCTGGATCTCACCCGGGAACAGCAACAGGATCTGGCCATCGCGCTCAAGGAGCTCACCAGCCGCTACGACAACCTGTTCCAGTGCAGCTTCCCCTACTCCATGGGCTGGCACTTCGCCCCGCCCCGTTCCGACTGCCCCGAGGCGTGGCAACTGCACGCCCACTTCTATCCGCCCCTGCTGCGCTCCGCCACGGTGCGCAAATTCATGGTGGGCTTCGAGATGCTGGCCGAGACCCAGCGCGATCTCACCCCGGAACAGGCGGCGGAACGGCTGCGCGCCCTCAGTCCCATCCACTACAACGACCAGAACCAGGCCAACGAGGAGGCCCTATGACCCCGAGCCAGCGCGTCAGCGCCGTGTTTGCCGAGCAGTTTGAGCAACAACCCGACCTGCTGGTACGGGCTCCAGGCCGCGTCAACCTCATCGGCGAGCACACCGACTACAACGACGGCTTCGTGCTGCCCTGCGCCATCGACTACGAGACCTGCGTCGCCATCGGCCTGCGCGGCGACAACCTGGTCGAAGTGATCGCCGCCGACTACGACAACCAGCGCGACCGGTTCAGTCTCGATCAACCCATCGAGCACCACCCCAGCCAGCGCTGGAGCGACTACATCCGCGGCGTGGTGAAACACCTGCAGGCACGGGGCCACGCCCTGCGCGGCCTCAATCTGGTGGTCTCCGGCAACGTGCCCCAGGGGACGGGTCTCTCCTCCTCCGCTTCCCTGGAGGTGGCCATCGGCCAGGCCTTCAAGGAGGCCCAGGGGCTGGCCATCAGCCAGGCGGAAATCGCCCTCAACGGCCAGCAGGCGGAGAACCAGTTCGTCGGCTGCAACTGCGGCATCATGGATCAGATGATCTCCGCGAGCGGCAAGCAGGATCACGCCCTGCTGCTCGATTGCCGTTCCCTGGAGACCCGGCTCATCCCCATGCCCACCGATCTGGCGGTGCTCATCGTCAACTCCAACGTGCGCCGCGGCCTGGTGGACAGCGAATACAACACCCGTCGCCAGCAGTGCGAAACCGCCGCCCGTCACTACGGGGTCAAGGCCCTGCGCGACCTGGATCTGGCGACCCTGGAAGCGGGCAAGGCCGGTCTGGACGAGGCCTGCTATCGCCGTGCCCGCCACGTGGTCGGCGAGAACGCCCGCACCCTGGCGGCGGCCGATGCGCTGGCACAGGGCGATCTGGTGCGCCTCGGCGAGCTGATGGGCCAGTCCCACGCCGCCATGCGCGATGACTTCGAGATCACCGTGCCCCCCATCGACGGCCTGGTGGAGATCATCAAGGCCCGGCTCGGCAGCGAAGGCGGTGTGCGCATGACCGGCGGCGGTTTTGGCGGCTGCGTGGTCGCCCTGCTGCGCCCCGAGAAGGTGGCCGAGGTGATCGCCGTGGTGGAGGCGGAATACCCGGCCCGTTTCGGCCTCAAGGCGGACTGCTACGTCTGCCGTGCCAGCGCAGGGGCCGGCAGACTGTAACGCACGCCTGACAACGGGTGACGCCCCCTGCCCGGCACTCGCGACGCCGGCAGGGGGCGACGGGATCACGACGGGGAACCGCAAACCATGATGAGATTCGAGCTGGAAAACGAGGAGGGACTGCGGCTGCGCGGTCTCGCATACGGGGCCACCCTCACCTCCCTCACCCTGCCGGTGGCGGGAGAGCGGCGGGAGGTGCTGCTGGGCTGCGCCGACGAGGCCTACCTCACCCAGCAGGTATGGCTGGGTGCCGTGGCGGGGCGCTTTGCCAACCGCATCGGCGGCGCCCGCCTTGAGCGGGAAGGCCAGTGCTGGACGCTGGACGCCAACCAGGGGGCCAACTGCCTGCACGGCGGGCGCGACGGGTTCCATCGCCGCACCTGGCAGATCAAGGAGCAGGAGGCGGACAGGGTCAAGCTGGCGCTCCTCTCCCGGGCGGGGGATCAGGGCTTTCCCGGCAATCTGAGGGTGAGCCTGGAGTATCGGCTGGAGCAGTGCGATCTGGTGGTCGATTTCTGCGCCAGCACGGACGCCCCCAGCCCGGTCAGCCTCACCAGCCACGCCTACTTCAACCTGGATGGCGGTGGCGACATCCGCCACCACACCATCAGCCTCGACGCCGACCGCTACCTGCCCACGGATGACCAGAGCCTGCCGCTGGCCATCGCCCCGGTGGAAGGCCCCTTCGATCTGCGCGCCCCCCGCCCCATCGGCCAGGCGTGGCTGGACCACCCCCAGCAGCAGTTGGCCAAGGGGTACGATCACGCATTTCTGCTCAACAACAGCGATTTCGATCCTGCTGATGAGCCGTTTGGTGGGTCCAGCCAGCCATGGGCCGCCCGGGTGATCTCGGGGGATGGCAAGCTGGCGATGGCGGTCTACACCAATCAGCCCTCCCTGCAGTTCTACAGCGGCAACTGGCTGGCCGGCACACCGGATCGTCAGGGCCGACCCTACCGGGATTACGACGGCTTCTGCCTGGAGGCCCAGCAATTGCCCGACAGCCCGAACCGGCCCGCCCTCGGCGATCCCTGGTTGCTGCCGGGGCAGCGTTATCGCCACCAGACCCGTTATCGCTTTATTCCTGCCCCCTGACAGCCCCGCTCGGGCAGACGAAGGGGCCCGGGCGCGCCGCCACGTCATGGCGGCCCCGATGGCACCGCCGAATCAGCCGGAGTGAGGCCCGCCGCAGGGCCCGTCGCTCCTCATTGCACACCAGCCCAAGGAACCGCACCGTGATGGATGACAACTACCTCGCCGCCCCCGACCGCTACCAGCGCCAGCCCTACCGATCGGCGGGCCGCCACGGCCTGCGCCTGCCCGGCATCGGTCTGGGCCTTTGGCACAACTTCGGCGCCGGGAGCGATCCCGCCACCGCGAAGGCCATGGTGCATCAGGCGTTCGATCTGGGGATCACCCACTTCGATCTCGCCAACAACTACGGGCCGCCGCCGGGATCTGCCGAACTGACCTTCGGCACGCTGCTAAAGAGGAGCCTGGCTCCCTATCGGGACGAGCTCATCATCGCCAGCAAGGCGGGCTACGTGATGTGGGACGGCCCCTACGGCGATGGCGGCAGCGCCAAGTACCTCTTCGCCAGCCTGCACCAGAGCCTGCGCCGTCTGGGCCTCGACTACGTGGACATCTTCTATCACCACAGGCCGGATCCCCGCACCCCGCTCGAGGAGACCTGCCAGGCCCTGGCCCTGATGGTGCGCCAGGGCAAGGCGCTCTACATCGGCCTCTCCAACTACCCGGCACCGCTCGCGGCCAAGGCTGCCGCTCGGCTGGCGGAGCTCGGCACCCCCTGCCTGGTCAACCAGCTCAAATACTCCCTGTTCCAGCGCGATATTGAGCCCGACACCCTGCCGGCCTGCCGGGAGCACGGCATGGGGGTGGTCGCCTTCTCCCCCCTGGCGGGGGGGCTGCTGAGCGATCGCTACCTGGCGGGCATTCCCGCGGATTCCCGCGCCGCCAGTGCCAGCCCCTTCCTCACGGCGGACCAGATCACCGAGGAGAAGCTCGCCACCGTCCGCGCCCTGCATGCACTGGCCCTGCAACGGGGTCAGTCCCTGTCGCAACTCGCACTGCAATGGGTGCTGCGCGACCCCGTGGTGAGCTGCGCCCTGATCGGCGCCAGCCATCCCCAACAGATAACGAGCGCCGTCGACGCCCTGGGGCAGCCCCCTCTGGACGATGACCTTCAACAGAAAATCCTGTCCATACTGGCCTGACAGCACAAAAAGGTCATAAAGACGAGGGCATCTGGCGTAACTGACCTGTCAGAACGTGACGGGGCAGTCATGGCTTCTGACAGCATGCGGCAAGCCGCGCCCTGCATGGTCCGCCAGCGCCCTTTCCCGGCCGGAACAGGGCGCTAAAATCCCCAATATTCACTGGTTGCCCGCGCGATTTTCCGCCATCATTGGCCGCCCCGACCCGTTCGGGGTTGATTTTATCCAGACCCCATAACCAAGAGATCTGCACCATGACCGAATCCTACGCCCTGTTCGTCGCCTTTGTGCTGGGCATAGTGGAAGGCCTGACCGAGTTCCTCCCCGTCTCCTCCACCGGCCACATGATCATCGTCGGCCACCTCCTCGGGTTTGAAGGACCCAAGGCCGCCACCTTCGAGGTGGTGATCCAGCTCGGCTCCATCCTGGCAGTGGTCGTCATGTTCTGGCGCCGCCTGTTCGGACTCATCGGCATTCACTTCGGTCAGAAACCCACCCCGGGCCACGCGACCCTCTCCCTGGTGCACGTCATCCTCGGCATGCTGCCTGCCGTGGTCGTCGGGCTGGCTATCCACAGCTGGATCAAGGCCAATCTGTTCGGGCCGGAAACCGTGATGTATGCCCTGGTGGCTGGTGGCATCCTGCTCATCATCGCCGAAAAGTTCCGCCCCGCCGTGACCGCGGAGACCCTGGACGACATCAGCTACAAGCAGGCCTTCGGCATCGGCCTGTTCCAGTGCCTGGCACTCTGGCCCGGTTTCTCCCGCTCCGGCGCCACCATCAGCGGCGGCATGCTGATGGGCATCAGCCGCCACGCGGCAGCGGAATTCTCCTTCATCATGGCGGTACCCATGATGATCGCGGCCAGCGGCCTGGATCTCTACAAGAGCCGCGATTTCCTCTCCATGGCGGACTTCCCCATGTTTGCGGTGGGCTTCGTCACCGCCTTCGTGGTGGCCATGGTCGCCATCAAGACCTTCCTGGCGCTGATCCGTCGTCTCGACTTCATCCCGTTCGCCATCTACCGCTTCCTGCTGGCCTTCGTCGTCTACCTGGTCTTCGTGGCCTGATGGGCTTCGCCGCCAAGCAACACAAAAGGGACCCGAGGGTCCCTTTTTTCATGCCGTGATACCGCCTCAGTCGCGCGGCAGCACGCGATCACCGGGCAGCCGTGACCCAACTCAATAGAGGTGCTGACTGATGCCGTTGAGCAGCCGTGACAGCCCCTTGGTGAACTGCACGGGGGCATCCTGCACCGTGTAGCAGAGGCAGCCGTCCGGGGTGTGGGGGCTGTGGGCGTGGCTGGCGTCGCGCCAGATGAAATCCCCCGCCTGATAGCGGGTGTCGCCATCCTCGATGGTGCCCGCCAGCAGCAGGGTCAGCTCATATCCCTTGTGGGTGTGCTCGGGGATCCGCCCCCCCGCCCCGATGTGGAGCAGGTTGGCCCGCGCACCCATCTCGTCCAGCGGCAGGCTGACCTGACGGATGGCCCCGAGATGGCGCCACCTGGGGGCATGATGCCGTGCCAATGCCCGCGGCAGCCGGTAACTGTGACCCGCCACCCTGAGCTCTGGCCTCGGGCTCTCGGGAAGGGCGAGCGCCGCCTCCGTCGCCACCGGCTGTTGCAGTATGCCCGCCAGCATGGCATCGAATCCGGCGGGCAGCGCCTCGTCCGGCACGTCAGGGGCGAGATGCTGGCACGCCAGCGCCTCTTCAAATTCCTTCACCCGGGCGGCGCACTCGGGGCAGAACTCGCAATGGGCGGAGACACCGACGGCCAGCGGCAGAGGCAGCTCGTCGGCGGCGAAGGCGCGCAGCATGGGTTCAGTCGGATGGGTCTTAATCATGGCCTTGCTCCACTTGTTCCTTCAGTTTCTGTAGTGCCAGCCGCAGCCGGGACTTGATGGTGCCAAGGGGCACGCCGAGCCGGTCGGCCAGCTCCTGCTGGGAGAGCTCCTGCAGGTAGATGCCGCGCACCACCTGCTGCTGCGGCTCCGGCAGCGTGGCGACATAGTGGGCCATCTGGCGGGTCAGCACCGCGTCTTCACCGCCGCTCAGGTGCTCCTCTTCGGCCCGGAACTCCAGCAACGGCCAGATCTCCTCGGCGCAGAGCTCCTCCTTGCTGGCGCGGCGGCGGCGCAGCATGTCAAAGCTCTGGTTGCGCATCACAGTGTAGATCCAGGTGGTGGCGGCGCCCTTGTCGGGGTGATAGAGCCGTGCCTTCTGCCAGACCAGCAGCATGGTCTCCTGCACCAGTTCCATGGCGTTGGCTTCGCTGCCGAGGTGGCGCAGCCCATAGCTGCGGATGCGCGGCGCGAAGTGGTGGAACAGGGTGGCGAAGGCAGCCTTGTCGGCACGCTCGGCCACCCGGACCAGCAAAGATGTGAGGTCGCCGTCTGGGTTGTCCATGGGGGGCGATGTCCTGCGTGGAGCCGATTGTGGTTGGCCAGTATATGCCATTGCGCCATCCCTCGCGTGTGGTGTTCACCCCCAATACGGTGAGCGAGGAAAATGGATCACCGGGAAGGGGAATTCAATGGCTCGCGACCAGCAGACCGCTCAGCAGGGAGAGAGTGGGCTGGTTGTCCTTGGCCGCCACCAGCCACTGTTTTTGCTCCACCGGGATGGGCAGCACCTCCAGCCAGCGCTGGGCGACCCAGCTCGCATCCTCCCAGTCCGGCTCCGGATAGAGGGCCGCGTACTCCGGATAGTCGTTGAACACGTCCTGCAACGCCTTGGCCAGGGAGTGCTGATCCGCCTGGAGCCTGCCGCTCTGCCAAGGGGGCAGGGGATCCACCTCGCCGACCCGCAGACCGTCCTCTTCCTGCCAGAGATCCGTGATGCGCACCCGCTCCACCCCGAGCACCGTGATGCCGAGCAAACCATCGGGCAGCAGATCGAAATCGATGATGCGCACCCGGGTGGCGATGGGGTACATGTTGCGCAGCGCGTCGGGCTGGCGGGGGTCCAGCATGCAGAACGCGAACTCCCGCTCCCGGGACTCGGCGATCATGCGCTGGTATCTGGGCTCGAAGATGCGCAGCGGCATGATGCCGCCCGGCAGCAGGTGAGCGGAGAGTGGAAACAGTACCAGTGTCATGGGAATCATCCTCCAACGGCGTCCTCAAAGGATACGACCGCCACGGGAAGCGGGATCATTCAGATCGAATCGGTATAAATAACCCTGTCATAATCAGGGGAAAATAGCCTGGACAAGCCGTTTCGTTATGCAGTAGAAATGGATAACCACCACTTATCCAAATCAATATCCTGCAATGTGGTGGAAAACGCAGTGAAATATCCGCCACACCTACGGGTGCGGGCCGTTCCTATAGTTTTCTCGGCCCGATGCGGGTAAAATTCACGCCCTTATCCAGTCAGTCACTTTTCGACGCGCAACCTCGGTGGTCAGTTATGAAAGAGCATATTCATCATCTACTTGAACAAACGGTAGCCAATCTCAAGTCCGCAGGCGTCCTGCCCGCCGACCTGGAAGCCCGGGTGCAAGTAGACCGATGCAAGGAGAAGGCTCACGGCGACCTGGCCACCAACCTGGCCATGCTGCTGGCCAAACCGTCCCGCAAGAATCCCCGCGAGCTGGCCGCTGCCATCATCGAGCACCTGCCTGCCTCCGATCTGATCGCCAAGGTCGAGATCGCCGGCCCCGGCTTCATCAACTTCTTCTTCGACCCGAGCTGGCTGGCCGGTCAGGTGGAAGCCATGGTGACCTCCGACAACGCCAACGTGAAGCTGCCGGCGCCGCAGACCGTGGTGGTGGACTACTCCGCCCCCAACGTGGCCAAGGAGATGGCGGTGCACCACATCCGCTCCACCGTGCTCGGTGACGTGGCCGCCCGCGCCCTCGAATTCCTGGGCCACAAGGTGGTGCGTGCCAACCACATCGGCGACTGGGGCACCCAGTTCGGCATGCTGATCGCCTATCTGGAGAAGATGGCCAACGAGCACGCCTCCGACATGGAGCTCAAGGACCTGGAAGCCTTCTACACCCAGGCCAAGCGTCACTATGACGAAGACGAAGCCTTCGCCGAGCGCGCCCGCAACTACGTGGTGAAACTGCAAGGTGGCGATGAGTACTGCCGCACCATGTGGAAGAAGCTGGTCGACATGACCATGGAGCAGAACCAGCGCAACTACGACCGTCTGAACATCTCCCTGTCCAACAAGGACATCATGGGCGAGTCCATGTACAACGACATGCTGCCGCAGATCGTGGCCGACCTGAAAGCCAAGGGGCTGGCGGTCGAGAGCGAAGGCGCCACCGTTGTCTTCCTGGACGAGTTCAAGAACAAGGATGGCGAGCCCATGGGCGTCATCATCCAGAAGAGCGACGGCGGTTTCCTCTACACCACCACCGACATCGCCTGCGCCAAATACCGTTACGAGAGCCTGGGCGCCGACCGGGTCATGTACTTCATCGACTCCCGTCAGCACCAGCACCTGATGCAGGCCTGGACCATCACCCGCAAGGCGGGCTATGTGCCGGAGTCCGTGCCCCTCGAGCACCACGCCTTCGGCATGATGCTGGGCAAGGACGGCCGTCCCTACAAGACCCGCTCCGGCGGCACCGTCAAGCTGGTTGACCTGCTGAATGAAGCGGAAGAGCGCGCCAGCGCCCTGCTGGAGAGCCGCAACAGCGACCTCTCTGCCGAAGAGAAGGCCCAGGTGGTGCACGCCATCGCCATGGGCGCGGTCAAGTATGCGGATCTCTCCAAGAACCGCACCACCGACTACATCTTCGACTGGGATCTGATGCTGTCGTTTGAAGGCAACACCGCCCCCTACCTGCAATACGCCTACACCCGTATCCAGTCCATCTTCCGCAAGGCCGGCGTCGATGCCGACACCCTGAGCGGCAAGGTGGTCCTGAGCGAAGACGCCGAAGAGACCCTGGCCCAGAAGCTGATCCAGTTCTCCGACGCGGTCAACGGCGTGGCGGACAAGGGGATGCCGCACCTGCTCTGTACCTATCTGTACGAGCTCTCCGGCAACTTCATGACCTTCTACGAAGCCTGCCCGATCAACAAGGACGGCGTGGACGAGGCGACCCGCCAGAGCCGTCTGCTGCTGTGCGCCGCCACCGCCAAGGTGCTCAAGCTGGGCCTGGGCGTGCTGGGCATCCACACCCTGGAGCGCATGTAATAGATGGCGACCCGGGATTACGTCGGCAACAGCCCGAGACGACGGGCGGGTGGCCGTAACATCAAGAAAGCGGCCCCTCGCCGCTTTCCTGTTATCCCGGCACTGCTGGCCGGGGCCCTGGTCGTCGGTTTCGGCGCCTTCCTCTACCTCATCAACGGCAAGGGCGCCGATGCCCCCACCATCGAAGAGCAGGTGAAGGCCAACAAACCCAAGGCACAGGGCAATACCCTGCCCCAGGAGAAGTGGAGCTACATCGAGCGGCTGGAGAACAAGCAGGTGGACATCATAGAGCCGCCGCCCCAGCCGGGCGTGCTGCCGCCCCCGCCTGCCGAGACCATGACCCTGCAACCGGAGAAGCTGCCCAAGCCGGTCGCGACCGACATCCCCCAGCCGGGGACTCCCATCGGTCAGGTGAAGCCCTATCAGCCGCAACCGGTGCAGCCGACCAAGCCGGCCACCGGCGCCCCGGTCGCCAGCGCCCGGGAGCAGGTGATCGACCAGAAGGCCGAGCGTGAGCGGATGGAGCGGGAGATCCGCGCCGAACTGGAGCGGGAGCGGGCCGAGGCCGCCAGGGCCAAGGCAGCGACCCAGACTGCACAGACCGCAGCCGCCGACGGCGGCCGCTACATGATGCAGTGTGCCGCCCTGCGCTCCCAGGATTCCGCAGAATCCCTCAAGGCGCGCATCGCCTTCACCGCCGGGCTCTCCTCCAGTCTGCAGGTGGTGAACGGGGCCGGTGGCGCCGTCTACAAGGTGATGGTGGGCCCCTTCAACGGCAAGGCGGCGGCCGATGCGGCCAACCGCAAGCTGCAGGGCTCGGGCATCAGCGGCTGCATCCCCAAGAAGGGGTGATCGCCGCGTCCATGCACAGGGCCGGGTGGCAACACCCGGCCCTGTTTCTTTTGGCGCCATCCCGCGCCCACCCGATCCCTCCCCCGCGATCCGTGCTCGACACAGGCTTGAAAAGCCGTTTTGCCATCCCCATCTTTTCCTCCATGCACAGTCAGGCCGTCATTCGGCTCAAGCGAGGTAAGTAAAGTGACTACCATAGTTTCAGTTCGCCGCAACGGTCAGGTCGTCATCGGTGGCGATGGCCAGGTTTCTCTTGGCAACACCGTCATGAAGGGCAACGCCCGCAAGGTTCATCGCCTCTACAACGGCAAGGTACTGGCTGGTTTCGCCGGCGGCACCGCCGACGCCTTCACCCTGCTCGAGCGCTTCGAAGCCAAACTGCAGGCCCATCAGGGCAACCTGGAGCGCGCCGCCGTGGCGCTGGCCAAGGACTGGCGCACCGATCGCGCCCTGCGCCGCCTCGAGGCGCTGCTGGCCGTCGCCGACGAGCACAAATCCTTCATCATCACCGGCAACGGTGACGTGGTGCAGCCGGAGCACGATCTCATCGCCATCGGCAGCGGCGGCAACTTCGCCCAGTCCGCCGCCATCGCCCTGCTGGAGAACACCGAGCTCGACGCCAAGAGCATTGTCGAGAAGTCCCTCAAGATTGCGGGCGACATCTGCGTCTTCACCAACGGCAACCACACCATCGAAGTGCTGGACTATTCAGCTAAATAAGTCGGCGAAATAGGGCCGCCAAATAAGGCCGCCAGCCAAACCCCATTTTCCAAGGGGTGGGCCCTGCCCGCCCCGGATACAGGAACGCCATCATGTCCGAGATGACCCCGAGAGAAATCGTCCACGAGCTGGACAGACACATCATTGGTCAGGCCGATGCCAAGCGCGCGGTCGCCGTCGCCCTGCGCAACCGCTGGCGCCGGATGCAGCTCTCCGAGGAGATGCGCCACGAGGTGACCCCGAAGAACATCCTGATGATCGGCCCGACCGGCGTCGGCAAGACCGAGATCGCCCGTCGCCTGGCCAAGCTGGCCAACGCCCCCTTCATCAAGGTGGAAGCGACCAAGTTCACCGAAGTGGGCTATGTGGGCAAGGAAGTGGACAGCATCATCCGCGATCTGACCGATGTCGCCATCAAGCTGGTGCGCGAGACCGAGATGGAGAAGATGAAATACCGCGCCGAGGAAGCCGCCGAAGAGCGCATCCTCGACGCCCTGCTGCCCAACCCGCGCAACAGCTGGGGTGAGGAAGAGAAAGCCGACAACTCCAACACCCGCCAGATTTTCCGCAAGAAACTGCGGGAAGGTCAGCTGGATGACAAAGAGATCGAGCTGGATCTGGCCGCCTCCCCCATGGGTGTCGAAATCATGACCCCGCCGGGCATGGAAGAGATGGCCAACCAGTTGCAGGGACTGTTCCAGAACCTGGGCCAGAACCAGAAGAAGAAGCGCAAGATCAAGGTCAAGGAGGCCATGAAGGCGCTGATCGAAGAGGAAGCGGCCCGCCTGGTCAACCCGGAAGAGCTGAAGCAGAAGGCCATCGCCTCCGTCGAAAACAATGGCATCGTCTTCCTCGACGAGATCGACAAGATCTGCAAGCGCGGCGAGAGCTCGGGCCCGGACGTTTCCCGTGAAGGGGTGCAGCGCGACCTGCTGCCGCTGGTCGAGGGCTGCACCGTCAACACCAAGCACGGCATGGTCAAGACCGATCACATCCTGTTTGTCGCCTCCGGCGCCTTCCAGATCGCCAAGCCGTCCGACCTCATCCCCGAGCTGCAGGGCCGCCTGCCGATCCGGGTCGAGCTGACCGCCCTGACCACCGAAGACTTCGAGCGCATCCTGACCGAGCCGAACGCCTCCCTGACCGATCAGTACAAGGCGCTGATGGCCACCGAAGGGGTCAACATCGAGTTCACCCAGGATGGCATCCGCCGTCTGGCCGAAGCGGCCTGGCAGGTCAACGAGCGCACCGAGAACATCGGCGCCCGTCGTCTGCACACCGTGATGGAGCGGCTGATGGAAGACATCTCCTACGACGCCTCCGAGAAGTCCGGCGAGACCTTCGTCATCAACACCGACTACGTCAACGCCCACCTCGGCAAGCTGATTGAAGACGAGGACCTGAGCCGCTTCATTCTGTAACAGGTTGATCGATAACGAGGATCCGAGCGGTTAACTATCCTGCTCAACCCCATAGCAAGACGCCTCCCCTGTGGAGGCGTCTTCGTTTTCAGCGTTCTCCCGACTCGCAGCAGTCCCGGGCCACATCACCCTGCACGGCACGCTCCTCCCTTCCCGCCAACCAGAGCGCACTCATCAGCAGCAAGGCCGTCAGGGCGAAGGTGACCCGGGTGGCAAACGCCAGCTCGTCCGCCGTCGCGAGGGCGAGATCGGGCCGCCCTACCAGGGCGGCGAACAGGCCCCCCAGCCCCGCCGCCCCCGTCAGCTGGCCCAGGTTGCGCGACAGGGTCAGCAGCCCGGCCACGGCGCCACGGCTCGCCCCCTCCGCCTCCCCCACCACGGCGCTGTTGTTGGCGGTCTGGAACAGGGCATAACCGGCGGTGAGCAGCAGGATGGGCAGCAGGTAGCCGAGGGGCCCGAGCGCCCAGTCCAGGAGAGCCAGCAAGACGGCGGCCACCACCATGAGTCCCAGGCCGAGGCGCACCACAGGGTTCGCCCCCACCCTGTCCACCAGCCAGCCGGCGGGCATGCCGGACAGCGCCGCCAGCAGCGGGCCCATGGAGATCATCAGCCCCACCGTCCCCATGTCGAGGGCAAAGGCGCCGTGCAGGTAGAAAGGACCGATCAGCAGCGTCGCCACCATGACGCTGGCCACCAGCGCACTGGCGATGATCCCGCCTCTTTGCCTGGACGCCCCCAGCAACGCCAGGGGCAGCAGGGGGCGACGGGCGCCCGAGTCGGCACGTACGAAGAGCGCCATGGCGACGAGCGCCCCTATCCCCGGCCAGGCTCCGAGCGGGCTGCCCCGGGTCAGTGCCAGCCCGTAGCAGAGCAGCGCCGTCACCAGCAGCAACAGACTGGTGAGCGGGAGGCTTCCCTCGGCAGAGCCCGCCTCATCCCGGGGCAGATCCCGCCAGGCACACCCCAGTGCCAGCAACGCCAGGGGGAGCAGCAGCAGGAAGGGTGCCTGCCAGCCAAATCCGCCGATCAACAGGCCGCCGAAGGAGGGGCCGAGCGCCGTGCCGCAGGCCGACAGGGTGCCGAGCAATCCCATGCTCCAGCCCCGTCGGGCTGGCGGCACCAGCTCTCCTGCCATGGCCAGCGAGAGCACCAGCATGCAGGCCGCACCCGCCCCTTGCAGGGTGCGAGCGGCAATGAGCCAGCCGATGGAAGGGGCCAGGGCGCACAGCAGGGAAGCCAGCGCAAAGACCCCGGTCCCCCAGAGCAGCAGGCGACGCCGCCCCAGACGATCCCCGAGCCGACCCGCCACCACCGTCAGACTGGTGATCCCAAGCAGGTAGGCCACCAGCACCCATTGCAGGCTGGCGAAGGGCACGCCGAAGTCCTGCCCCAGGGCAGGCAGCACCAGGTTGGCCATGCTGCCCGCCAGCATGGGTAGCAGGGTGGCGAGCCCGAGCCCCGCGAGACCAAGACGGCGCGTCACGGGAGGGGAAACAAGAAGTGGTGTGGACATGGCAGTCTCTCCGGCAAGTGATGATGCACCCAGGCTAGCGGGGGTAGTGACAAGGCGGAAGATGCACGATTTGCAGCTTATAGTTGCACCAGACGCCATATGAAGAGATGGCAACTCGCGTATCATGAAGGGGTCGGCCCGTCAGGCGCCGCCTGCGAGGAGACGACCATGACCCCGGATTTCAACCTGCTGATCACCCTGGATGCCCTGCTGGAAGAGGGCAGTGTGGCGGGCGCCGCCAGACGGCTAGGCCTGAGTGCTTCCGCCATGAGCCGGGCCCTGGCAAGGCTGCGGGAGACCACGGGGGATCCGCTGCTGGTGCGGGCGGGACGCGGCCTGATCCCCACCCCCCGGGCGCAGATCCTGCGGGATGAGGTTGCCCGCCTGGTTCAGGAGACCCGGGCCGTGCTGCGCCCCCAGCAGGAAGTAGACCCGGCGAGCCTGGAGCGCACCTTCCGCCTGCGATCCAGCGACGGCTTCGTGGAGGCGGTAGGCCCCGCCCTGCTGGCGCGCCTCGCCGTCGAGGCCCCCGGGGTGCGGCTGCACTTTCTGGCCAAACCCGACAAGGAGAGCGGCCCCCTGCGCCGTGGCGAGCTGGACTTCGAGACCGGGGTCATCGGCACCACCACGGCCCCTGAGCTGCGCACTCAGGCCCTGTTCCAGGACCACTTCGTCGCCGTGGTGCACCCGGACCACCCCCTCTGCGACGGCACCCTGACCGTGGCGCGCTATGCCGCCGCGCGCCACGTGCTGGTCTCCCGCCGGGGCCAGCCTCACAGCCCCATCGACGAAATTCTCGCAGGCCAGGGGAGGCGGCGCACCATCACCACCCTGGTTCCCGGGTTTGCAACGGCACTGGCCCTGGTCAGGGAGAGCAATCTGGTGGCGACGGTGCCGCACCTGCACTGCGCCAGCCTGCTCGGCGATCTGGTCACCCTGCCCCTGCCCTTCACTCTGCCAGGGATCCGGGTCGCCCTGCTCTGGCACCCCAGTCAGGATGCCGATCCGGGCCACCGCTGGCTGCGCGCCCTGATACGGGACACCTGCGCCCGGCCCCCCTATCACACCGGGGCCACCGACACCCCCTGATCCGGGTCAGGCAGCGCCCGGCTCCATCACAGGCCCCTTGTGGCCCGGGCGCCCGCACCCGGGGCCTGAAGCGCCTGTCACCACCCCATCACACCGACATGCCTGAGGCTTGGGCACAAGCGGTGGATCCTTCCCCCTGCCGGACGGGGATCACGGCCCCTCAGAGCGGGGCGGATCACATTGCGGGCAAAAAGATCCTGTCGCCCGCTTCCGCATTTTTTATAGGGTCGTATAATTGCGTACAAAATGCATACACCAGGAGCACCAGCCAGATGCACCCCACCCGTCAGAAACTGCTCGATACCGGCCTCGCCATCGCCACTGATAAGGGGCTGCGCGGCCTGACGGTGCGCGAGCTGGCGGCGGCGGCCGAGGTGAACCTCGGCTCCTTCGTCTACCACTTCGGCAACCGCGACGCCTTTATCGACGAGCTGGTGGAGCTCTGGTACGCCCCCCTCTATGACGAGCTCAAGGCCGTGGCAGCCAAAGGCTCCTACCCCTCTGCCATCGCCATGTTCGAGGCCACCATGGAGGCGCTGATCGGGCTGGTGGCGCGCCAGCGCGGCTTCATCAACCACCTGTTTGGCGATGCCCTGGCGGGTGAAGGGGCGGCCCAGCGCTTTCTGCTCAGCCTGCCGCGCCGTCACCCCCTGCTGCTGATCGAGCAGGTACGGATGGCACAGGCGGAAGGGTCGCTGGTCGCCGGTCACCCGCTCCAGCTGATGATCTTCATCATGGGGTCGGTCGGCCTGCCGCTGGTGATCGCAGGCAGCGGTCGTCAGCTCGGCTGGCTGCCCGAAGAGGCCGCCCCCTTTCTCAGCCAGATAGACAACCCCGAGGCCGCCAGACAGCGGCTGGTATGGGCACTGCGCGGCCTGCGCCCCACCGACATGAAAGAAGGAGAAACGGCATGAAACAACGCATCGCGATGCTAGCTCTGCTGCTGGCCGTTCTCGGTGGTGACCTCTGGCTGCAGAGCCATCCTCAAGGAGAAGCAGCATGAAACAACGCATTGCAATCGTGGCCCTGCTGCTAACCGTTATCGGTGGCTACCTCTGGTGGCAGGGGCGCCCGGCCGACGGCTCCATCCTCTACGGCAACGTCGATATTCGCGACGTCAATCTGGCCTTTCGGGTCGGCGGCCGCGTCGATCAGGTGCTGGTCGATGAGGGGGATAGCGTAAAAGCCGGTCAACTGCTGGCCCGCCTCGATCCGGCTCCCCTCACCCACAGCCGCGACAGCGCCCGCGCCAATCTGGCTGCACTCACTGCCGCCAACGCCCTGATCCACAAAGGCTATCGCAGCGAAGAGACCGACCGCGCCCGGGCCGCACTTGCCGCCGCCGAAGCCGCTGCACTGGAGGCCGACCAGCAGTGGCGCCGCCAGAGCGCATTGGCCGCCACCGGCGCTATCTCCCGCGGTCAGCTCGATACCGCCCGCTCCCAGCGGGATCAGACCCAGGCGCAGGTGCGCTCGGCCCGCGAACAGCTCGCCCAGCTCGAAACCGGCTATCGCCCGGAGGAAATCGCCCAGTCCGATGCCCAGCTGGAAGGGGCCAAAGCGGCGCTCGCCAGTGCCGAACTGGCGCTGGCGGATGCCAATCTGACCGCCCCCAGCGATGGTATCATCATCAGCCGCGCCGTCGAGAATGGCAGCATGGTGCAGAGCGGAGCGACCGCCTTCAACCTCTCCCTGACCGCGCCAGTCTGGGTGCGCGCCTATGTGGAGGAGCCCTGGCTCGGCCACTTCCCGAGCGGCGCCAAAGTGACCCTCACCACCGACTCGCGGCCTGATCAGCCCTATCACGGGGTGGTGGGCTTTGTCTCGCCGACCGCCGAGTTCACCCCGAAATCGGTGGAGACGCCTGACTTGCGCACTCACCTCGTCTACCGGCTGCGCATCGTGGTGCAGGATCCCGACCCGGCCCTGCGCCAAGGGATGCCGGTCACCGTCAGGCTGGTTCCATGAACAGCGCCATCTCCCTTGAGGGGCTCACCAAACGCTTTGGTGAGCGGGTCGCCCTCAACGCCATCTCGGCCACCATTCCGGCTGGCGGCATCACCGGGCTAGTCGGCCCCGACGGCGCGGGCAAGAGCACTTTGCTGCGCCTGCTGGCCGGTCTGCTGATCCCAGAAGCGGGCACCATCCGGGTGCTGGGGCTGGATCCGGTGAGCGAGGGGGATCTGTTGCGTCAGCGCCTCGGCTACATGCCCCAGCAGTTCGGCCTCTATGAGGATCTCAGCGTGCTGGAGAACCTCACCCTCTATGCCGACCTGCGCGGCGTACTGGAGCCCGAACGCACGCCCACCTTCGCGCGGCTGCTCGCCTTCACCGACCTCGCCCGCTTCACCGCGCGACCGGCAGGCAAGCTCTCTGGCGGGATGAAACAGAAGCTCGGGTTGGCCTGCGCCCTGCTCGGCACCCCGGATGTGCTGCTGCTCGACGAACCCGGGGTCGGGGTCGATCCCATCTCCCGCCGCGCCCTCTGGCAGATGGTGCGCGAGCTGGCAAAAGGGGGGATGACGGTGCTCTGGAGTACCGCCTATCTCGATGAGGCGGAGCTGTGCGACCACGTGCTGCTGATGGCGGATGGCGAGGTGCGCACCAGCGGCACGCCGGCCGATCTGATGGGGGCCATGGCCAGCCGCTGCTGGCTGCTGGAGGCGGGGCAACTGGATGGCCGCGAGCGACGCGCCCTGCTGCGCCGGGCACTGGCCCACCCAGCAGTGATGGACGGCGCGGTGGCGGGGGAGCGGGTGCGCCTGCTGCTGCACCCGGGCATGACGCCCCCACCGCTGGCAGAGCTGCATCTCGCCAACGGCGCCTTTCAACCGGCCCAGCCCCGGCTGGAGGATGCCTTTATCGACCTGCTCGGCGGCGGCCCCGGCGGGGAGTCGAGTCTGGCAGCCGGGATGCGGGAAGCCGAACTGCCGCAGGGGGTCTCCCCCGAAGCGGTGATCGAGGCGCGCCACCTCACCAAGCGCTTCGGCGATTTTGCCGCCACCGATGATGTCAGCTTTGCGGTGCGCCGCGGCGAGATCTTCGGCCTGCTCGGCCCCAACGGGGCGGGCAAGTCCACCACCTTCAAGATGGAGTGCGGTCTGCTGCGCCCGAGCGAGGGGCAGGCGCTGGTGACCGGCATCGATCTGGCTCATAGCCCCTCGGCGGCACGCCAGCGCCTCGGCTACATGGCGCAGAAGTTCTCCCTCTACAAGCAGCTCACCGTGGCCCAGAACCTCGCCTTCTTCGCCGGTATCTACGGCCTGTTCGGCCGCCACCAGCAGACGCGGATCGATGCCATGGTGACTGCCTTTGCCCTCACCCCCTGGCTCGATCAGAAGGCGGAATCCCTGCCACTCGGCCTGCGCCAGCGCTTATCGCTGGCCTGCGCCCTGCTGCACGAGCCACCGCTGCTGTTTCTCGACGAGCCCACCTCCGGGGTCGATCCGGTAACCCGGCGCGAGTTCTGGTCGCACATCAACGCGCTGGCCGACCACGGCGTCACCGTGCTGGTCACCACCCACTTTATGGATGAGGCGGAGTATTGCGACCGCATTGCCCTCATCTATCGCGGCAAGCTGCTGGCGCTCGGCACCCCGGACGATCTCAAGGGGCTGGCAGCCAAAGAGGCAGCGACCTCTTTGCCAACCGGCTCCTTGCCGACCTGTTCTTTGCCAACAATGGAAGAGGCCTTTATCACCCTGGTCGAGCGGGCCAGCGAGGAGGACGCATGAGCATCAACCGTCGGCGACTGCTGGCCCTCTGCCGCAAGGAGACGCTGCAAATCGTCCGTGACCCGAGCAGCATCCTCATCGCCTTCATCATGCCGGTAGTACTGCTGGTGGTAATGGGTTACGCCATCAATCTGGATGTGGACCACCTGCGCCTCGGCATCTGGCGTACCGATAGCGGCGCCCCGGCGGTGCGGCTGGAGCAGGCCCTGCGCGGCTCTACCGCGCTGGAGATCCACAGCGGCCCGAGCAAGGAGTCCCTGCTCGCCAGTCTGGCCCGTGGCGAGATCCGCGGCCTGCTGGTGATCGACGACGGCTTCTCCCGCGCCATGGCCGGTCAGGGCAATGGCACGCCGCAGGCGCTGCTGCTGACCGACGGCTCCGAGCCCAACACCGCCAACTTCGTCACCAACTATGTGCAGGGGATCTGGCAGGGGTGGCTCGCTGGCGAGGGGGTCGCCATGCAGGTGTCGATAGAGAGCCGCGCCTGGTTCAACCCGGCGCTGGTGAGCCGAAACTTTCTGGTGCCGGGCTCCATTGCGGTGGTGATGACCATCATTGGGGCCCTGCTCACCTCGCTGGTGGTGGCGCGGGAGTGGGAGCGCGGCACCATGGAGGCGCTGCTCGCCACCCCGGTCACCAAGGGGGAGCTGCTGCTCTCCAAGCTGCTGCCCTACTATGGCCTTGGCATCATCGCCATGCTGCTCTGCCTGCTCTTCTCGGTGGCGGTGATGGCGGTGCCGTGGCGCGGCTCCCTGCTGCTGCTCTTTCTGGTCACCAGCGTCTTTCTCGGCAGCGCCCTCGGGCTCGGGCTGTTCCTCTCTACCGTGATGCGCAGCCAGTTCAACGCCGCGCAGGCAGCGCTGATCGCCGCCTTTCTGCCCGCCGTGATGCTGTCGGGCTTCGTGTTCGAGATCGCCAGCATGCCACCGCTGCTACGGGCCATCACCCACCTCATTCCAGCCCGTTACTTCGCAAGCTCGCTGCAGACCCTCTATCAGGCGGGTAGCGTCTTCTCGATCCTGCTGGTCAACGGTTTCTGTCTGCTGCTGCTGGCCGGTTTCTGGCTGGCCCTGACCGCCCGCAAGACGCGGCGCACTCTGGAGTAACCCATGCTGATCCGACTCTGGTGGCTGATCCGAAAAGAGCTGCAGGCCCTGATGGGCAATACCCAGGGGCGCTTTCTGCTCATCATGCCGGTGCTGCTGCAAACCGCCCTCTTCCCGTTCGCCGCCACTCTGGAGGTGACCGGCAACACGCTGGCCATCTACAACCAGGATGGCGGCGCCCAGAGCCGCGAGCTGCTGGAACGCCTCACCCATATGCCCGCCTTTACCACCATCATCCCGGTGCAAGGCGAGGCGGGCATGACCGAGGCCATCACCGGGCAACAGGCACTGCTCGGGCTGATTATTCCGGGGGATTTTTCACGCCGGCTGGCGCGGGGCGAACCGGCCAAGGTGCAGCTGATCATCGACGGCCGCCGCTCCAACGGCGGTCAGGTGGCGGCGGGCTACATCAGTCAGGTGATCGCCCGCTGGCAGAATGAAGAAGGGAACGCAGGCAAGGCGCCGCCGACCCTCGCGGTGCGCAACCTCTACAACCCCAATATCGAGTTCCACTGGCATATCCTGCCGGCCCTGGTGGCCATCATCACCACCACCGGCTGTCTTATCGTCACCGCCCTCTCGGTCGCGCGGGAGCGAGAAGAGGGCACCTTCGATCAGCTGCTGGTTTCCCCCCTCACCGCAGGCTGGATCATGGCGGGCAAGGCGGTGCCCGGCATCCTGGTGGCGGTGGGACAAGGGTGCATAGTCGCGCTGGCCGCCCGTTTTGTCTTTCACCTTCCCTTTGCCGGCAGCCTCAGCCTGCTGATGGCGGGCATGGTCTGCTACGGGCTGGCACTGGCCGGGATCGGGCTCTTCATCTCGTCGTTCTGCTCGACCCAGCAGCAGGCGTTTCTCGGGGTCTTCTCCTTCACCGTCCCGGCGGTGATCCTCTCGGGCTACATCTCACCGGTGGAGAACATGCCGCAGGTGTTCCAGTGGCTGGCTGCCATCGACCCTCTCACCCACTTCATCGTGCTGCTCAAGGGGGTCTTCCTCAAGGGGTTCGACTGGTCGGCCGCCTGGCCCCTGCTCTGGCCGCTGCTCGCCATCGCCGGCGTCACCCTGTCGCTGGCGCTCGCCATGTTCCGCCGCCATATCGCCTGACGCGCCGCCTTGATCAGCTGATGCCGGTCTCGCCAGTGCGAGACCGGCCTTTTTCCGACATAAGTTTTCACTCCCCGGCCGTGGGTAAACCGGGCTTTCCCTCCACCATCCCTCACCCCGAGCCAGCCCAGAAATCATTAACTGGTATACCTATTTTTGTATAGTGTTGAATTTTCTCGAATTACCCCTGAGGAGATATATAAATAGACACTTGATTTGCATCAATCGCCCACCCCTGCCGACTGGGTAGCCTAGCCCCAGAATGATGTTTTATTACTCCAAACTTGAGGCAACTATGAGCAAAGTCAGACTGGTCGTTGTGGGCAACGGCATGGTGGGGCACCGCTTCATCGAAGAGCTGATCGAGCGGGCCGACCCGGGCCGCTACGAGATCACCGTCTTCGGTGCAGAACCCCGTCCCGCCTACGATCGCGTCCATCTCTCCTCCTATTTCTCCCATCACACCAGCGAAGATCTCTCCCTCGTCAAACCCGGCTTCTACGACAAGCACGGCATCCGCCTGCTGCTCGGCGAAGCGGTGAAAAAAATCGACAGGGCCAACCGCGAAGTGCACTCCAACAAGGGCACTGTGGTCGGGTACGACAAGCTGGTGCTGGCCACCGGCTCCTACCCCTGGGTGCCGCCCATCCAGGGCAGCCAGCACCACGAGTGCTTCGTCTATCGCACCATCGAGGATCTGAAAGCCATTCGCAGCGCCGCCAGGAGCGGCAAGAGCGGGGTGGTGATCGGGGGCGGTCTGCTTGGCCTCGAAGCCGCCGGTGCCCTCAAGGCGCTGGGTCTCGAAACCCACGTGGTGGAGTTTGCTCCTGTGCTGATGGCCGAGCAGCTCGACGGTCAGGGCGGCCAGCTGCTGCGCCGCAAGATTGAATCCATGGGGGTGCAGGTACACACCAGCAAGAGCACCAGCGAAATCCTGATGCATGGCGGCGAGCAGGCGAAACACCGCCTCGCCTTTGCTGACGGCAGCCAGCTGGAAGTGGACGTGGTGGTCTTCTCCACCGGCATTCGACCGCAAGATACCCTGGGCCGCTACGGTGATCTCGCCATCGCCGAGCGCGGCGGCATCGTCATCGACGATCACTGCCTCACCTCAGACCCCGACATCTATGCCATCGGCGAGTGCGCCGCCTGGCAGGGCCGCTTCTTCGGGCTGGTGGCACCGGGCTACAAGATGGCCCAGATCACCGTCGACCATCTGCAGGGCGGAGACAGCCGCTTCGAAGGGGCGGACATGAGCGCCAAGCTCAAGCTGCTCGGCGTCTCCGTCGGCTCCATCGGTGATGCCCACGGCCGCACTCCGGGCAGCCACAGCTATGTGTTTCAGGACGATCAAGCCGGCGTCTACAAGAAGATCGTGGTGAGCGAAGACAACAGCCGATTGCTCGGCGCCGTGCTGGTGGGTGACGTGGAAGATTACGGCAACCTGCTGCAGATGATGCTCAACGCCCTGCCGCTGCCGAGCCACCCGGATACTCTGATCCTGCCCGCCTACGCCGGTGCCAAGCCGACGCTGGGGGTGGATGCCCTGCCGGAGAGCGCCCAGATCTGCTCCTGCTTCGACGTCTCCAAGGGTGACATCGCCAAGGCGGTGGCCGAGGGCCACACCACCCTTGCCGCCATCAAGCAGCACACCAAGGCCGGTACCGGCTGCGGCGGCTGCGTGCCGCTCATCAGTCAGGTGCTCAACGCCGAGCTGGTGAAGCAGGGCATCGAGGTCAACAACCACCTCTGCGCCCACTTCCCCCACTCCCGTCAGGAGCTGTTCCATCTGGTCAAGGTGGAGGGGATCAAGAGCTTCGACGAACTGCTGGCCAAGCATGGCCAAGGCTATGGCTGCGAGGTGTGCAAACCGACCGTCGGCTCCATCCTCGCCTCCTGCTGGAACGAGCATGTGCTGAGCCCGCGCAACATCCCGCTGCAGGACACCAACGATATCTTCCTCGGCAACATGCAAAAAGACGGCAGCTACTCCGTCATCCCGCGCATGGCCGGTGGCGAAGTGACTCCGGAGGGGCTGCTGGCGGTGGCCGAAGTGGCCCGCGACTACAAGCTCTACACCAAGATCACCGGCGCCCAGCGCATCGGCCTGTTCGGGGCCCAGAAGGATGATCTGCCCGCCATCTGGCGCAAGCTGCTGGCAGCCGGATTCGAGACCGGTCAGGCCTACGCCAAGGCGCTGCGCATGGCCAAAACCTGCGTCGGCAGCACCTGGTGCCGCTTCGGCGTGCAGGACAGCGTCGGCCTCGGGGTCTTCCTCGAGAACCGCTACAAGGGGATTCGCACCCCGCACAAGATGAAGTTCGGCGTCTCCGGCTGTACCCGCGAGTGTGCGGAAGCGCAGGGCAAGGACGTTGGCATCATCGCCACCGATGCGGGCTGGAACCTCTATGTGGGCGGCAACGGTGGCATGAAGCCGCGCCACGCCGACCTGCTGGCGTCTGACCTCGACCGCGAGACCCTCATCAAGCTGATCGACCGCTTTATGATGTTCTACGTCACCAGCGCCGACAAACTGCAGCGCACCTCGGTCTGGCTCGGCAATCTGGAAGGGGGCGTCGACTACCTGCGCGAAGTGATCGTCGACGACAAGCTGGGGCTGGCCGACACCCTGGAGCGCGATATCCAGACCCTCATCGACAGCTACGAGTGCGAATGGTCGCGCACCCTCAACGAAGAGGAAGCACTCAAGCGCTTCAGCCACTTCATCAACAGCGACAAGCGCGACCCGGACGTTCAGTTCGTCAGCGAACGCGACCAGCACCGACCGGCGACCCCGGCCGAGCGCATCCCCGTCTACCAGATCGAGGTGGAGACCAAATGATGAAATTAGCCTGCCAACTCAATGACATTTTCCCAGGCACCGGGGTTTGCGCCCTGATCGAAGGTCGCCAGATCGCCCTGTTCCGCCCGAGCGCGGCGGCCGAGGTGTTCGCCATCGACAACCGGGACCCCTTCTTCGCCGCCAACGTGCTGTCGCGGGGCCTGATCTGCGAGCACGACGGCGAGCTCTGGGTCGCCAGCCCGCTCAAGAAGCAGCGCTTTCGCCTGAGCGACGGCCACTGTTTCGACAACCCCGTCATGTCGGTGCAGAGCTACCCCGTTGAAGTGCGCGACCAGCAGGTCTGGGTCGCCGTCTAACACCAGATCCCACCCCGGCCCTCCCCTTCACAGGGGAGGGAGCAAAAAGCCCCTCCCCCTTGACAAGGGGGAGGCAGGGAGGGGGTTAAAAAACAGTCAGGGCTGCCCGCGGGCGGCCCTCTTGAAGGAAACAAAGATGTATACCGAAACCATCAACAAGTGCGCCGCCAACGCGGCCCGCATCAATCGCTTCGAGCGCAGCGACAAGCTCGGCTTCTGGCTCAGCTCGGCCATGGCGGGGGCCTATGTTGGCCTTGGCATCATCCTCATCTTCACCCTGGGCAACCTGGTGGATCCCGCCATCCGTCCGCTGGTGATGGGGGCCACCTTCGGCATCGCCCTGACCTTAGTTGTCATCGCCGGCTCCGAGCTGTTCACCGGCCACACCATGTTCCTCACCTTCGGGGTGAAGACGGGCAAGATCACCATGGCCGACCTGCTGCGTATCCTGCCGCAGACCTGGGCCGGCAACCTGATTGGCTCCATTGTGGTGGCGCTCATCTACTCCTACGGCGGCAGCCTGCTACCGGATGCGGGCAGTCTGGCCCACAAGGTGGCGCTGGCCAAGACCCAGGCACCTGCCTTGACCCTGTTCATGAAGGGCGTGCTGTGCAACTGGCTGGTCTGCCTCGCCATCTGGATGGCGCTGCGCACCGAAGGGGCCGCCAAGTTCATCGCCATCTGGTGGTGTCTGCTGGCCTTTATCGCCTCCGGCTACGAGCACTCCATCGCCAACATGACCCTGTTCGCCCTCTCCTGGTTCGGTGCCCATTCCGAGGCCTACACCCTGGGCGGCATCGGCCACAACCTGCTGTGGGTGACCCTGGGCAACACCGTCTCCGGTGCCCTCTTCATGGGCCTCGGCTACTGGTATGCCACTCCCAAGGCTGAGCGCCCGGTCGCGGTGAGCGAGACCACCAGCACCGCCAACCAGACCCGAACCGCCTGATCCGGAGGCCCCATGGACTACTTGCCCATCTTTTGCCGACTCGACAACAAACCCGTGCTGCTGGTCGGCGGCGGCGAGGTGGCGGAGCGCAAGGCGCGCCTGCTGCTGGATGCCGGTGCCCAGCTCACCGTGGTCGCGCCCGATCTCGACCCAGAGCTGGCGGAGCTGGCTGCCAACGGGAGCATCGAGTGGCTGGCCGGTGAATTCGCGCCGCAGCAACTGGCGGGCAAGTGGCTGGTGGTGGCCGCCACCGATCGGCGCGAGGTGAACGCCCTGGTCTACCAGAGCGCCAATCAGGCGCGGATCTTTGCCAACGTGGTGGATGACCCGAAACGCTCCAGCTTCATCATGCCGTCGATCATCGACCGCTCGCCGCTGATGGTGGCCATCTCCTCCGGCGGCAAGGCCCCGGTGCTGGCCCGCTTGCTGCGGGAAAAACTCGAAGCCCTGCTGCCGCAGCATCTGGGTGCCGTCGCGGCCTTCGCCGGCAGCCTGCGGGAGCGGGTCAAGGCCCGCTTCGCCAACATGGGCGAGCGGCGCCGCTTCTGGGAACGGCTGCTCGGGGCGGATCGGCTCGGTCAGGCGCTGGCACGGGGCGATAGCGCCTCTGCCAATCAGCTGGCCGACAACCTGTTTGCCGATGAAAGCCAGACCGGTGGCGAAGTGGTGCTGGTGGGGGCTGGCCCCGGCGATCCGGGTCTGCTCACCCTGCACGCCCTGCGCCAGATGCAGCAGGCCGACGTGGTGGTCTATGACCGGCTGGTCTCGGACGAGGTGATGGCACTGGTGCGCCGCGACGCCAAGCGCATCTTCGTCGGCAAGCAGGCGGGCAACCACTGCGTACCGCAGGAGGGGATCAACCAGCTCTTGCTGGAAGAGGCGAAGAAGGGCCAGCGGGTGGTGCGGCTGAAGGGGGGTGACCCCTTTATCTTCGGCCGTGGTGGCGAGGAGCTGGAGACGCTGGTCGGCAGCGGCATCGGTTTTCAGGTGGTGCCGGGGATCACCGCTGCCAGCGGCTGCGCGGCCTACGCCGGTATTCCGCTGACCCACCGCGACCACGCCCAGAGCGTCCGCTTCGTCACCGCCCACGGCAAGGGGGGCGCCCGGGATCTCGACTGGCCGCTGCTGGCCAAGGACAAACAGACGCTGGTGTTCTATATGGGGCTCTCATCCTGCGCCACCATCCGCGAGCAACTGCTGGCCCACGGCAAGGCGGGCCACACCCCGGTGGCGCTAATCGAGCGCGGCACCCAGCCAAGCCAGCGGGTCATTCGCGGTACCCTCGATCAGTTGCCCGCGCTGGCGGTGGGGGTCGAGAGCCCGGCCCTCATCATGGTGGGATCTGTGGTGACCCTAGCGGACCAGCTCGCCTGGTTCGGGCAAGGAGGCGCCACAGACGCGGCCCTGGCTTCGGCCTGATCGCTGCATCCATTCCAACGCCACCCTCGGGTGGCGTTTCTTTTTCTGCATTTACTGTCATAACCTCTTGTTTTGAGTCTGGTATCCTATGGGGACTGTCCGCCGGATCACCGAATTCAGGAATTCTGCTTCATGTCCCTCCCCCCCAAGAACAGCGCCAAACAGCGTGAACACGACAGAGCCCGCATCCTCACGCTGCTGCTGGCTGATGATGCCCTCACCGAGAGCCTGCTCGACCCGCAAGGGGAGCAGGACGCAGCGCTTCGGGACCAGACCAGCGAGCTGACCCGGCTGGTCAACAGCCTGCCCGCCGCCGATATCGCCGATGCGCTGGAATCCCTGCCGCCGGACGAGCGCCACGTGCTGTGGCAGCAGGTGGATGCAGACAAGCACGGCCAGATCCTGGTGGAAGCGTCGGAGACGGTGTGGGACAGCCTCATCAGCGGCATGAGCGACAAGGAGCTGCTGCACGCCCTGAGCACCCTCGACATCGACGACCAGATCTACCTGGGCCAGCACCTTCCCCGCAACCTGATGGGGCGGCTGCTCACCTCCATGGCGCCGGTGGACAGGGACAAGGTGCGGGAGGTGATCCGCTACGGCAAGCACACGGTCGGCGCCATGATGGACTTCGAGCTCATCACGGTGCGGCCCGACGTGACCCTGGCCACCGTCCAGCGCTATCTGCGCCTGCGCGGCCAGATCCCCGCCAACACCGACAAGCTGTTCGTCACCGATCGGCGCAACCGGCTGCAGGGGGAGCTGCCCCTCACCGCCGTGCTGCTGCACAAGCCCGAGACCCTGGTGAGCGACGCGATGGAGAAGGATCCGGTCACCTTCGATCCGGAAGACAACGACGAGGCCGCCGCCCGCACCTTCGAGCGGGACGACCTGGTCTCCGCCGCCGTGGTGGATGCAAGGGGCAAGCTGATGGGCCGGCTCACCGTCGCCGAGGTGGTGGACCTGGTCTATGAGGAGAGCGACACCGACCTGCGCCGCATGGGGGGGATCAGCGAGGAAGAAGACGTCTTCGCCCCCGTCTCCAAGGCGGTCAAGACCCGCTGGGCCTGGCTCGCCATCAACCTCTGCACCGCCTTCGTTGCATCGCGGGTGATCGGCCTGTTCGAGCACACCATCTCCCAGCTGGTGGCGCTGGCGGCGCTGATGCCCATCGTCGCGGGGATCGGCGGCAACACCGGCAACCAGACCATCACCATGATAGTGCGGGCGCTGGCGCTGCAGCATATCCAGACCGGCAACGTCTCCTTCCTGCTGTGGCGCGAGCTGGGGGTGGCCCTGATCAACGGCCTGGTGTGGGGCGGCATCATGGGCATCGCCACCTTCCTACTCTATCAGGATGCGGCGCTGGGAGGCGTGATGACGCTCGCCATGATCCTCAACCTGCTGGTGGCGGCGCTGATGGGGGTCATCATCCCCATGACCATGAGTCGGCTGGGGCGCGACCCGGCGGTGGGGGCCAGCGTGATGATCACCGCCATCACCGACACCGGCGGCTTCTTCATCTTCCTGGGGCTGGCGACCCTGTTCCTGCTCTAGGGCCCAAGGCTGACCGTCTGCGGCTCCTGCCATGACACGGGGCCGCTTTCGCGCAAAAACGGCATTTCACGCCACTGGGCAAGGAATAGTCGTTGAAATGCCAACCCCACTCCTTATACTGGATCCACCTGTTTCCAGCGGTGGATCTGACACAATGGAATACAACACTTCAGAACTGTGCGACATCTATCAGGACATGGTGGATGTGCTCGAACCCATGCTCTGCTCCTTCGGCGGCCGCGCCTCTTTCGGCGGCGTCATCACCACGGTCAAGTGCTTCGAATCGAACGGTCTTATCCGTGAACTGGTCAAGGAGAACGGCGTTGGTCGCGTGCTGTTGATCGACGGTGGCGGCTCCATGCGTCGTGCCCTGATCGACAGCGAGATCGCCACCACGGCGGCGGAAAATGAGTGGGAAGGGATCGTCTGCTACGGTTGCGTCCGTGAGGTCGATATCCTGGAAGATCTCGACATCGGCATTCAGGCCCTGGCGGCCATTCCGGTGGGCGCCGACAGCAAGGATATCGGGGAAACCGATCTGCCGGTCAACTTCGGCGGCGTCACCTTCCTGCCGGATGACCACCTCTATGCCGATACCACTGGGGTGATCCTCTCCCCCGATGCCCTCGACATCGAGTAAACAGCGCTGAGTGAAAATGGGAGCCCTGGCTCCCATTTTTTATGCCCGCTGATGGCGGAAAAGACGCAAAAAAAGAGGGCCAGTAAACTACTGGCCCCTTAACTGGAAGCAATGTGAGCAATGTCGTGCCTTCACAAGAAGCCCATCACGTTGGAACGAATGAAGTCTTTCCCGGAAAACAAGGTAACAATAATCATTCTCATTTAACTGTGCAAGCCTTATTTGCGAAGATCGCAAAAAAATTGACCACCCATGGGGGTGGTCAATCTCGTCAGGCTTGTCGCGTAGCAGCTTGCAGGCCAGCCAATCCGGCCTCCCCCACCAGCTTGCGGCTGAGATAGCGCAGCAGCACACCGTAAAGCGGCACAAACAACCCCATACTTATCAGTAACTTGAATACGTAATCCACGGTCGCGATCTCGACCCAGTGCTCGGCCATGAAGGGATCCGCGCTGCGCCAGAAGGCGATGCTGAAGAAGGCGATGGTATCCACCAGATTGCCGAACAGGGTGGAGGCCGCCGGTGCCACCCACCAGGCTTTCAGCAGGCGCAGGCGGTTGAACACCACCACATCCATGAACTGGCCCACCAGATAGGCCATAAAGCTGGCTAACGCGATCCGGGCAACAAAGAGATTGAACTCTGCCAGATTGCCCACCCCCTGGAAGCTCCCTTCGAAGAAGAGCACCGAGAGCACGTAGGACACGGTCAATGCCGGCAGCATCACGGTCTGGATGATCTTGCGCGCCAGGCCGGCGCCGAAGATCCGCACCGTCAGATCGGTGGCCAGGAAAATGAACGGGAAGCTGAAGGCACCCCAGGTGGTGTGGAAGCCAAAGATGGTGATCGGCAGCTGCACCAGGTAGTTGCTGCTGGCAATGATCAGGATGTGGAACAACGAGAGACGCATCAGTGCCGTCTGGTACTGAGCCGGAGTCAGGTTCATATTGTGACCTTTTTGGTTAATGGGGTTAGGGAACCCATATCGCCACCATGGCGATAATCAAGGGGCGAGATTATACGCCCCAAAATTGATAGTTCAATCTTTATGCGGTTATCTCAAGGGATTGACTCGCATCGCACGCAAAGCTCACTCCCGGGACTGCCGAGCCAGCCAGAGCAGCGCCTCCGCGTCGTCCGGCTGCACCGCCGCCAGCCAGCAGCCGCTGTAATGCTCGTACTCGAGCCGAAAGCGGCTGCCTTCAAACTCCAGCAGCCAGCTGTGGCGATCCGCCCCCCACTCCCGCTCGAGGGCTGCCAGCTCCCACTCCTGCAACAGGGCCTCGGCCAAGGTCGGGAAGCTGTCCCAGTCAAGGCCCGGGCAGGTCAGCATCACCACCCCGGCTTCCCTGTCTGTCTGCGTGATACGCCAGTTCATCTGTGGTTCCTCAACTGCTGCACGAGAGCTCGCCCCCGCAATACCAGCCCGGATGCGGAGTGGCGAGATCCTCGTATGCCGGTTGCTCATCATAGGGATGCTGCAGGGCCGCAAACAGCCGCTCGAACGGCGCCATGTCGCCCTGCTCTGCCGCCTCGATCACCTGCTGGGCCAGCGCGTTGCGCAGCACATACTTGGGATTGACTGCATCCATCTGCCCCTTGCGCACGCCATCCTCGCTCCCTTCCCGGGCGAGGCGCGCCCGATAGGCCTCAAGCCACCCTTGCCAAGCGGCAGGCTCCAGCAGCAGCGCCAGCAGGCTGGCGGGCCACGCTCCCTCTCGCGTCACCTCACCGAGACGTCGCAGGAAGAGGTGGTAATCCACCTTGTGCGCCGCCAGCAGCCGGAACAACTCGCGGAACAGCGCCGGATCCTCCTCTTCCCACACCGCCAGCCCCAGCTTGGCGCGCATCAGCTCGGAGTAGTGCAACATCAGCTGGTGCTCGTACTGGGCCAGGGCCGACGCGAGCGCGTCGCCATCCACATGGCCGGCCAGCGCCTGTGCCAGCTTCTGCAGGTTCCAGTATCCGACCGCAGGCTGCTGATCCAGCGCATAGCGACCATCCGGATCCGAGTGGTTGCAGACGAAGTCCGGCACATAAGCGTCGATGAAACCGTAGGGGCCGTAATCCAGGGTCAGCCCGAGCAGGGACATGTTGTCGGTGTTCATCACCCCGTGACAGAACCCCGCCGCCTGCCACTTGGCGATGAGCCGCGCGGTGCGGCGCACTACTTCGGCAAACAGCTCGGCGCCATCGGCCAGCTCGGGGAAGTGGTAACGCCGCACATAGTCGATGAGGGCCGGGATCTTCTCCCCCTGCCCGCTCCAGGCGAAATACTCGAAATGACCGAAGCGCAGATGGCTCGGCGCGGTGCGCAGCACGGTCGCCCCGCTCTCCACCTGCTCCCGGTAGACAGGCTCGTCACTGCCCAGCAGCACCAGAGCCCGGGTGGTGGGAATGCCGAGGGCATGCAGCGCCTCGGAAGCCAGGTACTCGCGAATGCTGGATCGCAGCACGGCACGGCCGTCGCCGAAGCGGGAGAATGGCGTCTTGCCCGCCCCTTTGAGGTGCAGGTCCCAGCGGCTGCCATCCGGCGCCAGCTGCTCCCCCAGCAGCAGGGCGCGGCCATCCCCGAGGCGCGGGCTGTAACCGCCGAACTGGTGGCCCGCATAGACCTGGGCCACCGGCTGCATACCCGGCAGGGGCTGCCCCTGGCCGCAACAGGCGAGCCACTGCGCCTCGCTCACCTCCCCGAGCCCCAGCTCCCCAAGCAGCGCACGGTTCAGATGCAGCAATCTGGGGCCATGCAGCGGCTGCGGGGCAACAGGCTCGCAAGCCCAGGGGAGTTCGGTGGCAAAAGTGTTGATCAACTTCATGGTGATGGGGGTTGTCCCTGCGTATGCTCGTGTCACTCTTTATACCGCCGTCGGCTCGTCGAGGCTAACAGGCGATCACGATTATTCATTTCAAGGAGAAGACGATGCAAAAGTGGGTCTATACCCTGCCCCTGCTGGCGCTTGCCTGGGGCCATCAGGCCAAGGCGGCCGACATAGACGCAGGCAAGGCCAAATCCGTGGTCTGTGCCGCCTGTCATGGCGCGGATGGCAAGGCGAGCGTCCCGACCTACCCCCACCTCGCGGGCCAGAACCAGGCCTATTTGCTCAAGCAGATGAAGGCGTTCAAGGAGGGTTCCCGTACCGAGCCACTGATGGTTCCCTTCATGGCGATGCTGACCGAGGCGGACATGGAGAATCTGGCGGCCTATTACGCCAGCCTCAAATAATGCATGGCGCCGACCAACGGGCGCCTTTCCACTGTTTGTTGTGCCAGCCTACCGGCCTGGGCCTGCTGCGGTCGATGACAAGGTCTACCAGGGCCGACCCTACCGGCGGCAGTAGTCGATGATCAGGTCCATAAAGGCCTCACCGAAGCGCTCCAGCTTGCGGTGACCGACACCGTTGACCGCCAGCATTTCCTCCTCGGTCATCGGCATGAGCTGCGCCATCTCCACCAGAGTCGCATCGTTGAACACCACATAGGGCGGCACCTCTTCATCCTCGGCGATCTGCTTGCGCAGGGCGCGCAGTTCCTTGAACAGCCGCTTGTCATAATTGGCGTTGTCGAGCAGGCCGTTGCGCTTCTCCTTGCGGCTGGAGATGGGCTGCAGGCGGGGGACTGCCAGTTCCAGCTTCATCTCGCCACGCAGCACGGGTCGAGCCGCTTCGGTCAGCTGCAACACCAGATTGCGGGTGATGTTCTGGGTCAGCAACCCCTTGTGGATCAGCTGGCGGATGACGCTCATCCAGTATTCGTGGCTCTGATCCTTGCCGATGCCGTAGGTCGACAGCTTGTCGTGACCGTGATCCTTGATGCGCTGGTTCAGCGATCCGCGCAGCACCTCCACCACATAACCCACCCCGAAATTCTGTCCCACCCGCCAGACGCAGGAGAGCGCTTTCTGGGCGTCTTCGGTGCCGTCATAACTCTGGGGCGGATCGAGGCAGATGTCGCAGTTGCCGCACGGCTTGTCGTTGTACTCGCCGAAGTAGTTGAGCAGCACCTGACGGCGGCAAGTCTGCGCCTCGGCGAAGGCCGCCATCACGTTGAGCTTGTACTGCTCCACCTGCAACTGCTGTGGGTTTTCGATGTTGTCGAGCAGCCGGCGCACCCGACCGATGTCGGCGGGATCGTAGAGCAGCAGCGCCTCGGCCGGGGTGCCGTCGCGCCCGGCACGGCCGGTTTCCTGATAGTAGGATTCGATGTTCTTCGGGATGTCGTAGTGCACCACGAAGCGCACGTTGGGCTTGTCGATGCCCATGCCGAACGCCACCGTCGCCACCACGATCTCGATGTCATCCTTGAGGAAGGCCTCCTGGGTCTGCTGACGCAGCTCCAGCGGCAGACCGGCATGATAGGGTGCCGCCTTGCAGCCGTGACGGGATAGCCGCTCGGCCACCTCCTCCACCCGGTTGCGGCTGGAGCAGTAGACGATGCCGCAGTTGCCCTTCTGGCTCTGCACGTAGCGCAGCAGCTGCTCCGCCGCCTTGAACTTTTCCACCAGGCTGTAGCGGATATTGGGCCGATCGAAGCTGGCGGTGTGGATGAAGGGATCGTTCAGTTCCAGCCGGTGCAGCATGTCGCTGCGGGTCGCCTCGTCGGCGGTGGCGGTGAGCGCTACCACCGGCACCTGGGGGAACCACTGCTTGAGCCGTCCCAGCGCCGCGTATTCCGGCCGAAAATCGTGCCCCCACTGGGAGACGCAGTGCGCCTCGTCGATGGCGAACAGGCCGAGGGGCAGCTCCGCCAACCGGTCCATGAACTCGTGCTGCAGCAAACGCTCGGGGGAAACATAAACCAGCTTGATCTCGCCCCGGCGCATGGCGGCGAAGTTCTGGATCATCTCTTCCCGGCTCAGTGCCGAGTTGATGTAGACCGCCGCCACGCCGTTGGCGCGCAGGGTGTCGACCTGATCCTTCATCAGCGAGATGAGGGGGGAGACCACCACACCGAGCCCGGGTCGCAGCAGCGCCGGGATCTGGTAGCAAAGCGACTTGCCGCCGCCGGTGGGTTTGAGCACCAGGGCATCGCGCCCCGCCACTATCTGCTCGATGATCTCGAGCTGGCCCGGCCGAAACTGCTGATAGCCAAACACCGCCTGCAACAGGGCAAGGGGATTCTCTGGCTGAGGGTCAGGCAGGGTTTCGGCAATGACGGTCATGGGCTCTCCTTTGGGGTCGCCATTCTAAAGCAGCCGCCGCCCACAATAAACCTGCCATTGCGAGTGTTAAGGAAGTGTTGCAGACTGGCTGGAGTTTTTACTCGGCTTTGATGACAGGGCGGACTGAAGGAATGAAACAGATGCTCAAGAAGATGGCGCTCAGTGGCATAGCCAACCTGTTCGCCGAAAAAATGCCCTTCAACAAGCTGATCGGCATGCAAGTCACCCACTACGACTTCGACAAGGTGGAGCTGCGCATCAAGATGGAACAGAAGCTCATCGGCAACCCTTTCCACAACATACTGCACGGCGGCGTCACCGCCAGCCTGCTCGATGTGGCGGGCGGCATGATAGTCGCCGCCTCCTGCATCGACGAGTTGGAGGACTTCTCCCCCAGCTATCTCAAGGAGCGCTTCTCGCGGCTTGGCACCATCGATCTGCGAGTGGACTATCTTCGTCCCGGTCGCGGCAACGAGTTCATCGCCACCGCCCACATCATCCGGGCAGGCAGCAAGGTCGCGGTCGCCCGCATGGAGCTGCACAACGAAGAGGGCACTCACATCGCCTTCGGCACGGGGACCTACCTCGTCGGCTAACGGTTTTTATTGCATAAAAAGTGCGCTTCTAAGCTGATTTTAATCATTAGAATTCTCACCCCCTCTTCCGCTCAGGGTCCATACTGAAAGTCGGGATTCTGTGCAGAGGGAGGATTGCAGACGATGAGCGCGATACTGGCTACCCAACCATCCAGAGCCTTGCTGACACGACTTGAGGCCATGCGTGAAGAAGTGCAGACCCCAGAGTGCCGTCACTGGTTGGAACAGGAGCTGGAGGGGTATTCTCTCTGTTCACCCCTGCCCTGGTATCGCATCATTGCCTGTCGGCAACGCGGTCACTTCCTGAATCTGAAGACGGGAAAATATCTGACTTGCCATATCGGCAGCCAAACGCTAAGCCAACGCGACCTGGCCCAAGTTCAGTTCATCTATGCCCGTGAACCCGCCGCCCACTATTTACTGCGTCACGATTCCCATATCGAGCCCTGGCCGGAATCACTGCTGGAAGCGTATCGAGAGCAGCTGATCCCTGGTCATCTCTGCCTGCAAGCCTGGCATGAGCCCGTGTCTTCGCTGCGTTCACAACTGATGGAGGGAATAGCACATTTCATTAGTGAGTACCCCAAGCATGCGGCCCTGCAAACCCAACACGGTTTCAAGGCATTGCGGCATCAACACTGGCATATCTGAATGAGCGCCTGGGGCGCAAGGAGGGCACCATCGACAAGACCCATAACGAGATTGTCACAATCTAGAGTGCCGGAGTCAGGATCAGACTCCACCAGTGGGGCCACCGAGCGGTGGCCCTTTTAGTTGGGCAAATGAGGGGGATCGGAGCAGGAGCAGCAATCGACAATGGAAATGTCAGCTTTGCTTCAACAGACCAAATGCGAAAAGGCCGCTCATTGAGCGGCCTTTTCAAATGTGGTCGGTGTGAGAGGATTCGAACCTCCGACCCCTTCGTCCCGAACGAAGTGCGCTACCAAGCTGCGCTACACACCGATGTCTGCGGGGCGAGAATTTACCGAAAGCCCCGACCCGACACAAGCCTTTTTTTGCATTCACTCTAAAAAAATGGCTTTACGCTCAATAATTCAGCGAGCCGCAGCAAAAATCGCCACAAGGCATCTTTCCGCCTGCCTTCAGCCCTGTCGAGACAACCTGAACTCGGTCGGCCCCAGCAAACGCCGGCTCCAATCCGCCACCACTCCATGTTCCAGCCAATGAGCCGCATGCTGGCGCCAGTTGGGAGAGAGCGCCGGGTTCTCCAGCAGCAGTTGCAGGTCTTCCTCGTTGCGAGCCTGGTTGTACAGGATGTCGGCCGTGCGCTTCACCGTCAGCTCAGGGTAGGGTCTGTCCACCAGTGTCAGCTCCCCCTGCGGCTCCACCCTTCCCTCTTCCAGCACCCGCAGCAGCCAGCCACAGCGGCCACTCAGCTGCATCACCTGGGAGAGCTGGCCATAGCCAAAGCGCTGGTTGAGCTTGAAACAGGGGGATCTGGGCTGGCTTATCTGGATCAGCGCCTCCCCAAGTCGATAGACATCGCCGATGCAGGCCTGCGCCTCCGTCAGCCCCGAACCAGAGAGATTCTCGCCAAAGGCGGCAGGCTGCCAGGGTGTGCGTGGTACAGGCAGTCCCAGCGCGGTTTGCCAGGTTTTCCACCAGGCGTAGTGCTCCGCCGGGTAATGGTGCAGGGCCCGATCCGGGCCGCCATGATGGCGTCTGTCGCTCTGCTCATCCCCGCGAAGGCCGAGGAAATCACACCACAGAGGGGCGTCGGCAGGCTGCTTGTGGATGGCACTGATGAGGCCGGGGGCCTGCTCTGGGTTCAGTTCGGCGCTCTGGCCGATGAAGAGGGAGATCCGCATTCCATTCTCCTGACGGATGGGGGAATGCGGATCTTATCACGGGGCAGGTCAGGCAACTGCCTGCATCTGGGTGGTCATGGCGATTTCGGCACGGCGGCGTTTCTCCGCCCGAGCCATCAGATACCAGCTACCGAAGGTGAACAGGGATACCGACAGCAGGATCAGGCTCGCGATGGCGTTGATCTCGGGCTTCACGCCGAGGCGCACCGCCGAGAACACTTCCATCGGCAGGGTGGTCGAGCCCGGGCCGGAGACGAAGCTCGCCAGCACCAGATCATCCAGCGACAGGGCAAACGACATCATGCCACCCGCCGCCAGCGACGGGGCTATCATCGGGATGGTGATCAGGAAGAACACCTTCCAGGGCTTGGCTCCCAGGTCCATGGCCGCCTCCTCGATGGAGAGATCCAGCTCCCGCAGCCGCGCCGACACCACGATTGCCACATAGGCGGTACAGAAGGTGGTATGTGCTATCCAGATGGTCAGCATGCCCCGCTCCGCGGGCCAACCCACCAGCTGGGCCATGGCCACGAACAGCAGCAGCAGGGAGAGACCGGTGATCACCTCGGGCATCACCAGCGGCGCCGTCACCATGCCGCCGAACAGGGTCCGGCCACGGAAGTGAGGGATCCGGGTCAGCACGAAGGCCGCCACTGTCCCCAGCGCCACCGCCGCGATGGCGGTGTAGAAGGCGATCTCCAGGGAGCGGAACACGGACCCGATCAACTGTTTGTTGTCGAGCAGGCCGAAGTACCACTTGAGCGACCAGCCTCCCCACACCGTCACCAGCTTGGAGGCGTTGAAGGAGTAGATGACCATGATGATCATGGGCAGGTAGATGAACAGCAGCCCCAGCCACAGCATCAGCTTGGCAAAACCGAAACGTCTCATGCCTTGCCCTCCAGCTCTTTGGCCTGGTTGCGGTTGAACAGGATGATGGGAATGATCAGCACCGCCAGCATCACCACCGCCAGGGCGGAGGCCACCGGCCAGTCACGGTTGTTGAAGAACTCCTGCCACAACACCTTGCCGATCATCAGGGTCTCCGGACCACCCAGCATCTCGGGGATGACGAACTCGCCCACCACCGGGATGAAGACCAGCATGCAACCGGCGATGATGCCGTTCTTGGAGAGTGGCACCGTGATCTGCCAGAACCGGGTCAGGTTGCGGGCACCCAGATCGGAGGCCGCCTCCAGCAGGCTCTGGTCGTGCTTGACCAGGTTGGCATAAAGCGGCAGCACCATGAACGGCAGGTAGGAGTAAACGATGCCGATATAGACCGCCAGGTTGGTATTGAGGATCTGCAGCGGTTCGTCGATCACCCCGATGCCCAGCAGGACGCTGTTGAGCAGGCCGTTGTTGCTGAGGATCCCCATCCAGGCGTATACCCGGATCAGGATCGCCGTCCAGGTCGGCATCATGATGAGCAGCAACAGAACGGTCTGGGTCTCCTTGTTGGCCCGCGAAATGGCGTAAGCCATGGGATAGCCGATCAACAGGCAGAGCAGGGTACTGACCAGGGCTATCTTGAGGGACCCCAGATAAGCCGCGATGTAGAGCTCATCCTCCTGCAGCAGCAGGTAGTTGCCCAGGTTGAGCAGTATGGTGAGCTGATTGTCTGCCCAGCTCACCACGTCCGTGTAGGGCGGGATGGCCACGTCCGCTTCGGCGAAGCTGATCTTCACGACGATAATGAAGGGCAGCAGGAAGAAGAGGAACAGCCAGAAGAAGGGGATGCCGATGACCAGCTGCCGCCCTCCCACCTGTTTGAGTCGTCTCAATGCCTTCATGATTGCAGCACCACGCCGCTGTCATCTTCCCAGTAGAGGAACACCTGGTCATCCCAGGTCGGCCGTTTGCCGTGGCGTTCGGCATTGGCGATGAAAGCCTGAACGATTTTGCCCGAGGGCAACTGGATGTGATACACGGAATGGCCGCCCAGATAGGCGATGTCATAAACCTCGCCCTTGGTCCAGTTGAAGTCCGGATGCTCGATCTCTTCCGGCTTTTGCAGGCTCATCAGCAGTTTTTCCGGACGCAGGGCATAGGTGACCTTCTTGTTCTCCGCCCGGGAGCTGATGCCGTGACCCACATAGATGGGCTGCTCCAGATCCGCACAGGCGATGATGGCGTGGTCCTGCTCATCCTCCACCAGCAGGCCGTCAAACAGGTTGACGTTGCCGATGAACTCGCACACCAGCCGGCTGGCCGGGGTTTCGTAGATGTCCATCGGGCTGCCGATCTGCTCGATGCAACCGAGGTGCATGATGGCGATCCGCTCGGCCATGGTCATGGCTTCTTCCTGATCGTGGGTCACCATGACGCAGGTCACGCCCACCCGCTCGATGATCTCGACCAGCTCGAGCTGCATGGTGGAGCGCAGCTTCTTGTCCAGCGCCCCCATGGGCTCGTCCAGCAGCAGCAGCTTGGGACGCTTGGCCAGGGAACGGGCCAGGGCCACCCGCTGACGCTGACCACCGGAGAGCTGGTGCGGCTTGCGGCGGGCGTACTGGGTCATCTGCACCAGCTTGAGCATCTCTTCCACCCGGGCATCGATCTCCGCCTTGGGCAGGCCATCCTGCTTGAGGCCGAAGGCGATGTTCTGGGCCACCGTCATGTGGGGGAACAGGGCATAGGACTGGAACATCATGTTGATGGGGCGTTCATAGGGCGGCATGTCGGTAATGTCGACGCCGTCGAGGAACAGCCGTCCTTCCGTGGGTCGCTCGAACCCGGCCAGCATCCGCAGCAAGGTGGACTTGCCGGAGCCGGACCCACCCAGCAGGGCGAAGATCTCGCCCTTGTGGATGTTGAGAGACACGTTGTCGACCGCCAGCGTTTCGTCGAACTGCTTGCTTACCCTGTCTATTTTGACCAGCACTTCTTTACGCTGCTGGCTGCCCTCGAGGGCTTTCTTGTAGGCACTGGAGGCTATCGCCATTACCAAACTCCCAAAGGTGATTCCGGCCTGGGCCGATCCATCAATACAATCTGGCGCCCCGGGATGGGCGCCAAGGTTAGGTTCCGGATTTGATCTTGGTCCAACTCCGGGTGATCAGGCGCTGCACCGAGCGGGGATGTGCTTCCTGCACATACAGACGCTCAAGCACCGCCTGGGGGGGATAGACAGACTCGTCCTCGCGCACGGCCTTGTCCATGAACTCTCCCGCCTTGATGTTCGGGTTCGCGTAACCCACATAGTCGCTCACCTTGGCGATGACCTGCGGTTCGAGAATGTAGTTGATCAAGGCGTGAGCCTCTTTCACGTTGGTGGCATCGGCCGGGATCGCCATCATGTCGAACCAGAGATTGCCACCCTCCTTGGGGATGCTGTAGGCAATATTGATCCCCTTGCCCGCCTCCTCGGCCCGGGACGCCGCCTGCAGGATGTCGCCGGAGAAACCCGCCGCCACGCAGATGTTGCCGTTGGCGAGATCACCGATGTACTTGGAGGAGTGGAAGTAGGCCACATAGGGGCGCACCTTGAGCAGCTGCTCTTCGGCCCGCTTGATATCCGCCGGCTCATGGCTGTTGGGGTTGAGCCCCAGGTAGTTGAGGGCCGCCGGGATCATCTCGTCCGCCGAATCGAGGAAGGCTACGCCGCACTGGGAGAGCTTCTTCATGTTTTCCGGCTCGAAAATGGTCGCCCAGGAGTCAATCTTGTCGACACCCAGTACTTCCTTGATCTTGTCGACGTTGTAACCGATGCCGTTGGTGCCCCAGAGGTAGGGCACGGCGTACTGATGGCCCGGATCCACCTTCTCGAGCTGCTTGAGCAGCAAGGGGTCCAGGTTGCTCAGGTTTGGCAGCAGGGTGAGGTCCAGCTTCTGGAAGGCCCCCGCCTTGATCTGCTTGGCCAGGAAATTGTTGGAGGGCACGACCAGATCGTAGCCGGTGCGTCCGGTCAGCAGCTTGCCTTCCAGCGTCTCGTTGGAGTCAAACACGTCGTAGACGGTCTTGATCCCGGTCTTCTGCTGAAAGTCACTGAGGGTGGTCTCGCCGATATAATCGGACCAGTTGTAAAAATGAACCACAGGGGCTGCCTGGGTCAGATTTGCAAACCCCAGGGTCAGGGCCAGCGTTGCCATCTTGGTCATGTGCACTTATCAGTCCTCATTTGTGTGATTTTGCCAGTCGCGCATCCATACGCGCCGTCCAACCTGTCGGGTGGTCACCACCCTCCCGGCCGAACTGCGGACCGGGAGGGGTACTCGTCACTCTTACTTGCCTGACTTGATCTTGGTCCAGCTGCGGGTCATCAGACGCTGCACCTTGGCCGGCAGATCCGGGAAGGTGTAGATCTTCTTGAGGGTATCCGGCGTCGGGTAGATACCCGGGTCGGTACGGATCGCCTCGTCCACCAGCGGCGTGGCCGCCTTGTTGCCGTTCGGGAACTGCACCACGTTGGTGATGTTCGCGATCACGTCCGGCTTCATCAGGTAATTGATGAAGGTGTGGGCCGCCTCGACGTTCTTGGCATCCGCCGGGATGGCGATCATGTCGAAGAAGCTGCCTGCCCCCTCTTTCGGAATGGTGTAAGTCAGGCTGACACCGTTCTTGGCCTCGGCGGCACGCGCCTTGGACTGCTGCAGGTCACCGGAGTAACCGACCGCCACGCACAGGTTGCCATTGGCCAGATCCGAAATGTACTTGGAAGAGTGGAAATAGGCGGTATAGGGACGGATGGAGAGGAACAGCTCCTCTGCCTTCTTCAGTTCATCCGGCTTCTGGCTGTCCGGCTTGAAGCCCAGGTATTGCAGGGCGGCCGGCAGCATTTCGGTCGGCGAGTCGAGGAAGGAGACACCGCACTCCTTCAGCTTGGCCATGTTCTCCGGCTTGAACACCAGATCCCAGGAGTCCACCGGAGCATCGGCCCCCAGCACGGCCTTCACCTTCTCGGCGTTGTAGGCATAGCCGATGGTGCCCCACAGGTAAGGGATGGAGTATTGGTTGCCCGGATCGCTCGGTTCGAGCGCCTTGAGCAGGTCGACGTCCAGGTTCTGCCAGTTGGAGAGTTTGGACTTGTCCAGCTTCTGGAAGACACCTGCCTTGATCTGCTTGGCCAGGAAGGGGTTGGACGGTACGACGATGTCATAGCCCGACTTGCCAGCCAGCAACTTGGCTTCCAGCACTTCATTGCTGTCGAACACGTCGTAGACCACCTTGATGCCCGTCTCCTTCTGGAAGTTTTCCAGCGTATCCGGCGCGATATAGTCGCTCCAGTTGTAGACGTGCAGCACCTTCTCGTCGGCCATCGCCCCGGTACTCATCATGACCAGCGCCACGGAAGCAGCCATCATTCCCTTTTTAAAAGACATAGTCCTTGTCTCCTAAGCAAATTGTATGCGTAAGCCAACCTGCCCGGTTCCCGCCTATTCCCGCAGCTTTGCAGCCGTCAGGTCCAGACTGAGCCTGGCCAGTTTGACCAATTCATCCACCTGTTCCTCGGTGATCACCAAGGGGGGCGATATGATCATGGTATCGCCGACAGCCCTCATCACCAAGCCATTGTTAAAACAGAACTCCCGACAGGTCATCCCGGCATGGAGCTCGGCCGGGAAGCGACGTTTCGTCTGCTTGTCCTGCACTATTTCCAGCGCGGCGACCAGGCCTTTTCCACGGGTTTCCCCCACCAGAGGATGGTCCGCCAGCTCAGCCCAGCGGCGCTGCAAATAGGGGCCGATACTATCATGAACTCGCTTAACTATGCTCTCCCTTTGCATAAGCTGGATGTTGGCAATGGCCACGGCGCAGGCGACCGGATGACCGGAATAGGTGAAGCCATGGTTGAACTCCCCCCCCTCTTCCACCAGCACCCTGGCTACCCTGTCCCCCACCATCACGGCGCCCATCGGCAGATAGCCGGAGGTAATGCCCTTGGCCAGGCACATGAGGTCCGGTTTGATGCCAAAACCTTCACTGGCAAACCAGTGGCCGGTGCGGCCAAAGCCGCAGATCACCTCGTCTGCGATGAGCAGGATGCCGTACTGGTCGCAGATGCGCTGGATCTCCGGCCAGTAGCTCTCGGGGGGAATGATGACCCCCCCCGCACCCTGGATAGGCTCGCCGATGAAGGCGGCCACCTTGTCCACCCCCAGTGCCAGGATCTTCTCTTCCAGCTGGCGGGCACGGGCCAGACCGAACTCGTGGGCGCTCATGCCCTCTCCCTCACCGAAGTGATAGGGCTGGTCGATGTGTACTATGCCCGGAATGGGCAAGCCGCCCTGGGCGTGCATCCCCTTCATGCCGCCCAGACTGGCCCCCGCCACGGTGGAGCCGTGATAGGCATTGTGGCGGCTGATGATCACCTGCTTGTCAGGTTGTCCCTTGCTGGCCCAGTAGTGGCGCACCATGCGCAGCACGGTGTCGTTGCACTCCGAGCCCGAGCCGGTGAAGAAGACGTGGTTGAGGTGGGAAGGGGTGATCTCGGCCAGCAGGGTGGCCAGCTCGGCAGCAGGGGGGTGGCTGGTCTGGAAGAAGAGGTTGTAGTAGGGCAGCTGCTGCATCTGGCGAGTGGCGGCATCCACCAGCTCCTGACGGCCGTAGCCCATGTTGACGCACCACAGACCCGCCATCCCGTCCAGAATGCGCTTGCCTTCGGAGTCTTCCAGATAGACGCCTTCGGCCTTGGTGATGATGCGACTGCCCTTCTTGTTCAGGGCCTGAAAATCGGTAAACGGATGCAGATGATGGCTGGCTTCCAGTTGCTGCCACTCACGGGTGGTGTGCTGCATTGCTTGCTCCTCGGTTCCTTCGATTCGGCGAATCTTGTCGCCATTCATGAGGGCACGGATGGCCTGCCCGGTCACTGCCATTCACGGGGCTGGCACTCTCTTGCCTGCTCGATGCCTTTCCATGGGGCGAACATCGTCGCCAGTTGATTGCAGGTGACCCCCTCTCCATTGCGAGAGTGGCCCTCACCTATACTCGGTGCCTTCCGGGTCGCGGGCGCCGCCGCGAGACGGGCCTTCGGCCCCTTGCTTGCGATATGACGGGGAGAGGCCTCGCCTCCCCCGGGGACAGATCAGACGTTCAGCAGCAGGAATTCCCGTTCCCAGCGGCTGATCACGCCGAAATAGGTCTCGTACTCCTTGCGTTTGACGGCCACGAAGGCGCGGATGAAGCGCTCCCCCAGCATGTCCTTGATGGGTTCACACTGCTCCAGGTGGCTCAGCGATTCCTCCAGCGAGCGGGGCAGGCTGTAGGGCAGGTCATAGGCACTCGCCTTCATCTCCTGCATGGGTTCGAGCTTCTCCAGCATGCCGAGGTAGCCGCAGGCCAGGGTGGCGGCCAGGGCCAGATACGGGTTGGCATCGGCCCCGGCGAAGCGGTTCTCGACCCGACGGGCGCTCGGTTCGGAGAAGGGTACCCGCAGGCCGCAGGTGCGGTTTTCCACCCCCCACTGCACGTTGCGCGGCGCACTCTCGCCAAAGGTGAGGCGGCGGTAGGAGTTGACGTTCGGCGCCAGCAGGGCGGTCACTGCCGGGGTGTATTTCTGCAGGCCGGCGATGAAATGCATGAACAGATCGGAGTTGCCCCCTTCGCTGGTACCAAACAGGTTGTTGCCATCCATGTCTTCCAGGCTCTGGTGGATGTGCATGGCGGAACCCGGTTCGTTGCTCATGGGCTTGGCCATGAAGGTGGCATAGATGCCGTGGCGATGGGCGGCCTCGCGCATGGTGCGCTTGAACAGAAACACCTGGTCGGCGAGATCGATGGCATCCCCGTGCAGGAAGTTGATCTCCATCTGGGCGGCGCCGGATTCGTGGATCAGGGTGTCCACCTCCAGCTCCTGGGCCTCGCAATAGTCGTACATGTCCTCGAAGATGGGGTCGAATTCGTTCACCGCATCGATGCTGAACGACTGGCGGGCCGTTTCCGGGCGGCCGTTGCGGCCCACCGGCGGCACCAGCGGATAGTCGGGATCTTCGTTGCGGGTCACCAGGTAGAACTCCAGCTCCGGCGCCACCACCGGCTTCCAGCCCTGCTTCTCGTAGAATGACAGAACCCGGCGCAGCACGGAGCGGGGAGCGATGTCGATGAGCTTGCCGTTGACGTCAAAGCAGTCGTGGATCACCTGGGCGGTGGGCTCCAGCGCCCAGGGTACGAAACGAATGGTGTTGGGATCGGGATAGAGCTGCATGTCCCGCTCCAGCGGGTCTATCATGCTGTCGTCATCCGGGTACTCGCCGGTCACCGTCTGGGTGAAGATGACCTCGGGCAGCCGCATGCCCCCCTCGCGCAGAAACTTGTTGGCTGGAATGATCTTGCCTCGGGCATTGCCGGTGAAATCCGGAAACAGGCACTCCACTTCCGTGATGCGATTGCTCTCCATCCAGCCCTTGATACTGTCCATGTTAAACCCCGACTTTACGGTTGCCATTGTCAAGGGTGTCTAATATAAGGAACACCCTTGTTAAGAAAATGTAATCGACCACACCATAAAAGCCCGTGATAAAGGCCTTTGTCAAGCAGCGGTGTTTAAAAAACTATAAACAACGGCCTGTATAATGACCAGCGCGGCACCAAATACTAAACACTTTGTGTCACGATCAGCCCACTGCAAGCTCGATGCCAACGGCGGCGGGATCTCGTTCGATACTCAGTCAGACCCTGTCGGAGAAGGCCCATTTCTTTGCAAGGGCGCACACTCCTTATCCAATTTCCTTTGCATGTCTGCATTTTTTTGGTACAAGGCCCGCCCTGATTTGCACTCTCCTGCATGGATTTGGTGCAAAACGGGATACAAGGGCTTGGTCTGACGACAGACAGCCCCCATCAATGGGTAACATTGGGAAACTGACTGGTAGCAAACCGTATGTGTGATTTCATGACAGAAGACCAACTGACCTTCTACAAAGGCCAGATCGAGCGACAAATCCTTGAGCTCGAAGAACGTCTCAACTCCCAGGCCAGCCAGGCTATCGCCACCGATACCAACGAGATGGCGGATGAAATTGACCGTGCCAGTGTCGAGGAGGCCCGTCGCCTGGAGCTGAACCGCATCGAGCACGACAAGTTGCACCTGCGCAAGCTGAAAGGGGCGTTGAAGCGGATCAATGAAGGGGATTTTGGCTATTGCGAATCCTGTGGCGACGAGATCTCTCTCAAGCGGCTGCAGGCCCGTCCCGAGTCCCGCTTCTGTGTTGAATGCCAGAGCACCAAGGAATTCAACGACACTCACGTGTTCCGTCGCGTCGCCTGATGCGGCGAACAAGCCCGGCCTCGGTACGAGCCGGGCACAGGGCAGGCCATGCCCGAAGATGACGCGGCCGGGTGATCCCCGGCCCCTTTCACAGCAAGAGCATGACAACTTCTGTTAGACTCCGGGCAAGTCCCGGATCCTACAGGAGATCAAAGCGTGAAATGGCTCATCAGGCTGTGCTTGTGCCTGCCATTGCTGGCACAAGCACAGACGCTCACCGTCAAGGTCCCCAGCCGACCGATCAACGATCTCGACAACGAATACCAGCTCAAGCTGCTGGAACTGGCGCTCAACCACGCCGGGCAGCCCTACAAGCTGGAGCGGGTCGACCTCAATCTCAACCAGTACAGCCTCCAGCAGGCGCTTGCCAAGGGCAAGGTCATCAATGTGTTCTGGATGGGTACCTCCAGCGCGCTGGAATCCTCCCTCACCGCAGTGCCAATCCCGCTGTTTCGTGGCCTGGAAGGGCTGCGCCTCTCCTTCATCCACGCCGATGCCCAGGAGCGGTTCAACCAGATCAACACCCTGGCAGACATCAAGAAACTGAAAGCCGCCCAGGGAGTGGGCTGGGCCGACAACAAGATCCTGGAACTAGCAGGCATTCCCACCTATGCCGGGCGCTACAGCAACCTGTTTCGCCTGATGAATGACGGCGACAAGCTGGACTTCTTCCCCCGTGGTCTGGTGGAAATCTTCGCCGAACGCAGCGAGCTGGCGGCACAATATCCCAACCTGGTGATCGATCAGCACCTGCTGATCCGCTACCCCTTCGCCGAGTTCTTCTTCGTCAGCCCGGAATCGCCGAAGCTGGCCAAGGCGATCCAGACCGGCCTCGAGCGTGCCTATGCCGACGGTAGCTTCATGGCGTTCTTTCGGGAGAACCCCAAGATCCGCGAGGCCCTGGCCAGCGCCAATCTGGAGCAGAGAGTCACCATCGCCCTGCCCAATCCCGACATGACCCCCTTGCTCAAAAGCATTCCGGCCCAATATTGGGAATATCCACCGTCTCAGGAGTAAATGGGCACGATATCCGGCGTTGAGAATATCCACCGCTGCGAGCATGAGCAGACACGGCCTCCGGTGTTGGAAATATCCACCGCTGCGAGCGTGAGCAGACACGGTATCCGGCGTTAGGAATATCCACCGCTGCGAGCGTGAACGGACACGGCCTCCGACGTTGGGAATATCCGCCGCCGGGAGCGTGATCAGCCGCGGGTCATCCCATCCGGTGGGCGCAGCCCGCCGCAGACGCACAGGAACGCGAGGTCGCCCGTCCTCAATACGCGCACCAGGGAGGTGCCATGAAACGACTGGATGACTGGTTTCGCGACTATGGCCAGAGCCATCAACACCCCGTCAATGTGGCCATCCACAAGGTGGCGGTGCCAGGCATCTACCTCTGCATCCTGGCACTGCTCTGGTGCCTGCCCGCAGGTCCCCTGCCAGCGTCCCTCAACTGGGCGGAGCTGGCGGCCATCCCGGTGCTGGTCTTCTACCTGCGGCTGTCGTTGACGATCTTTACGGGGATGACGGCCCTGACCGCCCTGGGGCTGGCCTTCTGCCACGTCTGGCAGGGGCCGCTGCTGTGGCCTGCCCTTATCGGGTTCGTGCTGTTCTGGATAGCCCAGTTCGTCGGTCACCATATCGAGGGGAAACGCCCCTCCTTTCTCACCGACCTGCAATTCCTGCTGGTAGGCCCCGCCTGGGTGCTGGCCAGCCTCTATCGTCGTTTGGGCATCCCTTTCTGAGGGAGGCCAACAGGAGAGACCATGAGACATCTTCAGACCCTTGCTCGCACCCTGCCCCTGCTGCTGGGGGCACTGATGGCCGGCCCGGTGCTGGCCGACAAGGCCGATCCCGTCGGCGAGGTGAGCACCGCTTTCAAGCTCCTCGGACCCAACCACAAGATCCTGGTGGAGGCGTTCGACGACCCTAAAATCGCCGGTGTCGCCTGCTATCTGGCCCGCCCCAAGACCGGCGGCGTCAAGGGCGGACTCGGGCTGGCGGAAGATCCCTCCCACGCTTCCCTCTCGTGCCACCAGATCGGCCCCATCACCCTGCCCGCCAGGCTGAAGGCGGGGGAAGAGGTGTTCGACGTCAGCACCTCGCTGGTGTTCAAGGAGCAGAAGGTGGTGCGTTTTTACGACGAGAAGCGCAATGCCCTTGTCTATCTGACTTACAGCACCAAGTTGGTGGATGGTTCGTACAAGAGTGCAGTGAGTGCCGTCCCCATCATGCCCTGGGGTTGAAACAGCACCACTTATCCCGTGATGACGGTCACTATTTGTTGTAATTTAACCACATCATTATCTACGGAGAGCGCACCATGAGAGTCGCCGTTTTCAGTACCAAGAGCTACGACAAGGAACATTTCCACCAGGCCAACGCCCAGTACGGTTTCGATCTGGAGTTCTTCGACGTGCGGCTGGAGGCCAAGACGGCCCGTCTCGCCCACGGCTTCCCCGTGGTCTGCCTGTTCGTCAACGATGATGCCGACCGCGAAGTGCTGACCGAGCTGGCGCAGTACGGCACCAGGGTCATCGCCCTGCGCTGCGCCGGTTACAACAACGTGGATCTGGCCGCCGCCAAGGAGCTGGGACTCAAGGTGGTGCGGGTGCCTGCCTACTCCCCCGAGGCTGTTGCCGAACATGCGGTGGGCCTGATGATGACCCTCAACCGCCGCATCCATAAGGCGTATCAGCGCACCCGGGACGCCAACTTCTCCCTGGAAGGGCTGGTGGGCTTCAACATGCATGGCCGCACCGCCGGCATCATAGGCACCGGCAAGATCGGCATCGCCACCTTGCGCATCCTCAAGGGGTTCGGCATGCGCCTGCTGGTGAGCGATCCCTATCCGAACCAGGCGGCCATCGATCTGGGCGCCGAGTACGTGGATCTCGACACCCTATTCCGTCAGTCCGATGTCATCAGCCTGCACTGCCCCCTGTTCAAGGAGAACTATCACCTGCTGAACAAGGAGGCCTTCGCCAAGATGAAGGACGGGGTGATGATCATCAACACCAGCCGGGGCGGCCTGCTCGACTCCAACGCCGCCATCGAGGCCCTCAAGACCTCCCGCATCGGCGCCCTGGGGCTGGACGTCTACGAGGAGGAGGAAGACCTCTTCTTCGAGGACAAGTCCAACGAGGTGATCACCGACGACGTCTTCCGCCGCCTGTCTGCCTGTCACAACGTGCTGTTCACCGGTCACCAGGCCTTCCTGACCCGGGAGGCACTGCACGCCATCGCCGACACCACCCTCAGCAACATCCAGGCCATCGAGAGCCAGGGCCGCTCTGACAACGAAGTGGAGTGATCCCTGAGGCGTTGTCGCCACGCCATTGATCCCGCCCCGCCGGGTTGTGAGACCCGGCGGCATCGGGTAGGCTACCAGCCCTTTTTTGTACAGGAGTCTGGCCAGCATGTTCATCGGATTTGATTACGGTACCTCCAACTGTGCCGTCGCCGTGATGGAACAGGGCAGCCCCAGGCTGCTGACCCTCTCCGGTTCCCATTACCTTCCCTCCACCCTGCACGCCCCCCACCGGGACGCCATCGCCGGCCTCCTGGCCGAAGGGCTGGCCCCCGTCCAGCAGAGCGAATACCTCAAGCTGCGCGGTCCCGTGGTGACCCGGGCCCAGGCGGTGCGCCGCCAGATGCGCGAAGAGGGACTCATCGACGAGCTGAGCTTCGGCGGTGCGGCGCTGGCGCGCTATCTGGAAGAGCCGGACGAGGGCTACTACATCAAGTCCCCCAAATCCTTTCTCGGGGCCTATGGCCTCAAGGCTCCCCAGATCGCCCTGTTCGAGGACATCGTCTGCGCCATGATGCTGCACGTGCGCCGGGAGGCGGAGCAGCAGACGGGCAGCACCATCCGCCAGGCGGTGATCGGCCGACCGGTCAACTTCCAGGGACTGGCGGGGGAAGAGAGCAACCGCCAGGCCATCGCCATCCTGAGCGAGGCGGCACGCCTCGCCGGGTTCGAGCGGGTGGAGTTCCTCTATGAGCCGGTGGCCGCCGGCTTCGAGTTCGAAGCGCGCCTCACCGAGGATGCGGTGGTGCTGGTGGTGGACATCGGGGGCGGGACCACCGACTGCTCCGTGCTGCGCATGGGCCCGAGCCACCGTGACCAGCTGGATCGCAGCGGCGATCTGCTCGGTCACAGCGGCCAGCGCATCGGGGGCAACGACTTCGACATCCGCCTGACCGTGGAGGGCATGATGCCGCTGCTCGGCATGCACGAGACCCTCAAGACCGGCAAGCCACTGCCCCATCCCCTGTTCTGGGACGCCGCCGCCATCAATGACGTCAGTGCCCAGAGCCGTTTCTACAGCCTGGATACCGCCCGCCAGTTGCAGGATCTCCAGCTCGACAGCCAGCCAGGCAGCAAGCTCACGCGCCTTGCCAGCCTGCGGGCCCACAAGCTGAGCCATCAACTGGTGTGGCGCGCCGAGCAGGGCAAGATCGCCCTCTCCGACCACGAGCACAATCACCAGACCCTGAACGAGCTGGAAAAAGGGCTGGAGGCGGCACTCACCCGCCCCCAGCTGGCCAGTGCTTCCGCCCCCTTGCTGGAGAAGATTGGCGAGCTGATGGACGAGGCTATCCTGGCGGCAGGCGTGCAGCCTGACCGGGTCTTCGTCACCGGCGGCAGTGCCCGCTCCCCCCTCATCAAGGCCTTCATCCAGCAGAAACTGCCCAAGGTACCGCTGGAGGGGGGTGATGACTTCGGTTCGGTGGCCTCGGGCCTCGCCCGCTATGCCGAGCGGCTGTTTGCGGACTGAAACAGCCAGGGGAGCCATGGGGGACCTGTAGACAGGTTCGCTCGGGGCGGGTGTTGCCATTTGCCGACACCCCCTCTTCCCCCGGGGCGACAGAAGCGGTCGGGCTCCTCCCCCCTCGCCCTGCCGCCTGGGCCCGGGGACGGGTATGCTTGTCATACCCACCACCGGAGCCCCTTCAATGCCCAGATACCTGCTACTGTTGCTCGCCCTGCTTCTGCTCAGCGCCTGCAGCAGTGCTCCCCGCTTTGCCTCGCAAGACCTGCAACACCATCACTGGGTGCTCGATCGGCTGGATGGCCAGGCCATCGCCAGCCACCGCAGCAATCCCCCCGACATCGAGATCGGTGAGCACTTCACCGTCAACGGCATCGCCGGTTGCAACCGCTACTTCGGCCAGGGTCACCTCAAGGGGAACAAGCTCTGGGTCACCAGCCTCGGCAGCACCGCCATGGCCTGCCCCCCCGAACTCGATCTGATAGAGCAGGCCGTGCTCGCCACCCTGACGGAGGGGGCCACACTGAGCGGTTCCACCCAGACCCTGATCCTCCAGGGAAAACGGCACCGTTTGGAATACAGACTGCAAGACTGGGTGTACTAGGCTGTGTTCTCAAAATGCTGGTTTTCTGTCCACACATAACTCGCGCAAGTAGCGAAGGCAGAAAGCCAGTTTGATAAAGGCTGCAAAACTCTTGGCTAGCTTTTCATATCTCGTTGAAAACCGGCGAAACTTCTTCAACCA
>NZ_JAGKRI010000344.1:0-369 GCF_017939255.1 Aeromonas sp. Prich7-2 | reverse complement strand
GCTGGCAACCTTCAAATCCTCAATGACGATCATCGCGTGGTTTTTGCTGATAGTCGTTGTGACCTTGTGAAGGTAATCGCGGCGGGTATTGGCGATATGTGAGTGCAGCCGCTGGATCTTGGCTTTTTGTTTCTTCCAGTTGCTGCCGAACTTTACCTTTTTGCTCAACTGGCGTTGGAGCCTTGCCAGTTTGGTCTGATTGGTTTTGAAGCTGTTGACGGGTTCAAACACCGTGCCGTCTGACAGGGTTGCGAGCTTGGCGATCCCCGCATCTAGCCCGACCATTGAGCCGGAGGGGTGAATTGGCTCAAGCGTCTCCTGCTCGACCTGAAAGGAGATATACCAGTGCCCGGCTGCTTGGCTGACGGT
>NZ_JAGKRI010000343.1:0-7571 GCF_017939255.1 Aeromonas sp. Prich7-2 | reverse complement strand
TTATTGCCATATCTATTAAGCCCGATTGAGTGACAGAATGCAATTCACTAAAATTAATAAATCACGCCATGCGGCCTACGCTTTGCACGTACATTTGGTGTTTATCACCAAGTATCGAAAGCCGATATTGGGGGATCTGCATCACGCCTCCTTCGGTCAGTGTGCGGCAGAGGTTTGCAGAGATTTTGGTGCGGAACTGAAAGAGTGTGACGGAGAGGCTGATCATGTTCACATGCTGATAGAGTACGCGCCAACGGTACAGCTATCGGTACTGGTGAACTCGTTAAAGGCGGTCACATCAAGGCGACTGCGTAATGAATTTCTGGACTTGAGAGGTGCTTACAGCAAACCCGTACTCTGGTCACGCTCTTACTTTGCGGGCTCTTGCGGCGGAGCACCGTTGGAGGTGATCAAGCAATACATTCAAAACCAGCGGGGCTGACGCCCCGGCGAAATTCCCCTCCCACCTACGTCGGAGGGAGTCCCCTTTCGCATTTAAGATGGAGGGGTGCCACAGCCACTCCTGCCTTGGCAGCGGATTGACCCACACCATCTTGGGGAAATGTTGTTGCAGGCGCCCGAGCCACACCTGGCCGGGCTCCTCGTTCCAGTACTCTACGCTGCCACCTGGCCAGGTGATTTCATAAGGGCCCATCTTCGCATCCCCCACCACCATCACCCTGTAGTCGCTGCCGTAGGTGCGCAGCAGCCGCAGGGTATCGAACCGATCATCAAGGCGCCTGGCATTGTCCTGCCAGACGAAGTCGTAGAGGCAGTTGTGAAAATAGAAGAACACCAGGTGCTTGAACTCGTGGCGCAGGGCCGAAAAGAGGCGCTGCACCTCGGCCACGTGGGCATCCATGGAGCCCCCCACATCGAAGAAGGCCAGCAGCTTGACCCCGTTGTGGCGCTCGGGCCGCAGCTTCACATCGAGCCAGCCTTGCCTGGCCGAGCTTTGGATGGTGTCGTCGAGATCCAGCTCGTCGGGATTGCCCCGGCGCACCCAGCGTCTGAGCTTGCGCAGGGAGAGCTGGATGGCGCGCTGCCCCAGGGGCGAGTCGTCACTGAAGTTGCGAAAGTGGCGCGCTTCCCACACCTTGGTCGCCCGCCCGTGCTGGCCCTCTCCCCCCATGCGGATCCCTTCCGGGTGATAGCCGCCGTGACCGAACGGGCTGCTGCCCCCGGTGCCGACCCACTTGTTGCCGCCGGCGTGACGCTCCTTCTGCTCGCTTAGCCGCTGATTGAGGGTCTCCAGCAGCTTGTCCAGCCCGCCAAGGGATTGGAGCAACGCCTTCTCCTCCGGGCTTAACAGTCGCTCGAACTCCTTGCGCAGCCACTCCTCGGGCAGGCTCTCCGGCAACAGGGGGATGGCGGCCAACCCCTCGTAATACTCGGCGAAGGCGCGATCGAAGCGATCATAGTGCGCCTCGTCTTTCACCAGCAGGCAGCGGGATAGCTGGTAGAACTCGTCCATGTCGAGGCTGACCAGCTGGGCAGCCAGCGCCGCGTGCAGGTCGAGCAACTCCCGCAGGCTGCAAGGAAGCTTGTGGCGGCGCAGGTGAAGGAAGAAGTCGATGAGCATTCAGCCGCCGCGGCGCGCCAGAAAGGCGAGCTTCTCGAAGAGGTGCAAGTCCTGCTCCGTCTTGAGCAGGGCACCGTAGAGTGCGGGCACCAACTTGCCGGGCTCACGGGTGCGCAGGGCTTCGGGGGCGATGTCGTCGGCCAACAACAGCCGGATCCAGTCCAGCAGCTCCGAGGTGGACGGCTTTTTGCGCAGCCCCTCTACCGCACGCAGCTCAAAGAAGAGCGTCATCGCCTCGTCGAGCAGCCGCTCCTTGAGGTTTGGGTAGTGGAGCTTGACGATGGCCTGCATCTCGGCCTTGTCGGGGAAGCGGATGTAGTGGAAGAAACAGCGGCGCAGGAAGGCGTCCGGCAGCTCTTTTTCGTTGTTGGAGGTGATGATGATCACGGGGCGCTGGCGCGCCTTCACGCGCTCGCCGGTCTCGTAGACATCGAACTCCATCCGATCCAGCTCCAGCAGCAGATCGTTGGGAAACTCGATGTCCGCCTTGTCGATTTCATCGATGAGCAGCACTGGCCGCTGCTCTGCGCTGAAGGCCTGCCACAGCTTGCCCCGGCGGATGTAGTGGCCTATCTCCCCGACCCTGGGGTCACCGAGCTGGGAGTCTCGCAGCCGGGCGACGGCATCGTATTCGTAGAGCCCCTGCTGGGCCTTGGTGGTGGACTTGATGTGCCAGCTGATGAGCTCGGCACCCAGGGATTCGGCTACCGCCTCCGCCAGCACCGTCTTGCCCGTACCGGGTTCACCCTTGATGAGCAGCGGCTTCTCCAGCACGATGGCGGCATCGACGGCCATCTTCAGTGCCTGTGATGCGAGATAGCGATCGCTTCCTGCAAATCCCATGAGATCCCTTCCATTGGATGCCCAGGCAGCGGAAGCCCCCTCGGCAAGAGAGAATAAGTTCTATATGTTGTAATAACATATTGTTATAACGATTCGTCACTTCTCATTCAGAAACCACAGGGTAATCTTGTTTCATCGCCTTAACAAACACAGGGATAGCACCATGAGCAAAATTTTTGAGGACAACAGCCAGACCATAGGCAACACCCCGCTTGTTCGTCTCAACCGTGTTACCAAGGGCCGCGTGCTGGCCAAGATCGAGAGCCGCAACCCGAGCTTCAGCGTCAAGTGCCGGATCGGTGCCAACCTCATCTGGGATGCCGAGAAACGCGGCGTGCTGACCAAGGGCAAGGAGATCATTGAGCCCACCAGCGGCAACACGGGCATTGCCCTGGCATTCGTGGCTGCGGCCCGCGGCTATCCCATCACCCTGACCATGCCGGCCACCATGAGCCTGGAGCGCCGCAAACTGCTCAAGGCCCTGGGTGCCAACCTGGTGCTGACCGAAGGCCCCCTCGGCATGAAGGGCGCCATTGCCAAGGCCAACGAGATCCTCGAATCCGAGCCGGGCAAGTACGTGCTGCTGCAACAGTTTGAAAACCCGGCCAACCCAGAAATCCACGAGCAGACCACTGGTCCCGAGATCTGGGACGCCACCGATGGCGAAGTGGATGTGTTCGTGGCGGGCGTCGGCACCGGCGGCACCATCACCGGGGTCTCCCGCTACATCAAGAAGACCAAGGGCAAGGCCATCGTCTCCGTGGCGGTCGAGCCCAGCGAATCCCCCGTCATCAGCCAGAAACTGGCGGGTGAAGAGATAAAGCCCGGTCCCCACAAGATCCAGGGCATCGGCGCCGGCTTCATCCCGGGCAACCTGGATTTGAGCCTGCTGGACCGCGTCGAGCAGGTGAGCAGTGACGAAGCCATCGAGATGGCCCGCCGCCTGATGGAAGAGGAAGGGATCCTGGCCGGTATCAGCTCCGGCGCTGCCGTGGTCGCTGCCAACCGTCTGGCCGAGCAGCCGGAGTTCGAAGGGAAAACGATTGTCGTCATCCTGCCGAGCGCCGCCGAGCGTTACCTCTCCAGCGCCCTCTTCGCCGGTGTGTTCAGCGAGCAGGAATTGCAGCAGTAGTTGATCAGCCAACACCAAAACGACGGCGCTCCTCGGAGCGCCGTTTTCATTATGCGCTAAACTCTCTAGCCACCAGTGCCACTCGGCCCCTTATTTTTTGGGGTAAAATAACAAAATTGGATATGACAAAAAAAGCAGACATTCTGTGATAAATCTCATATCCTGTGCGGCGTCACGAGGTGTTTGCTGGCAAGGTATCACAAGGTAACAAAGTGTTATTTTTCGTTATAAAATAATTTCAGGCCAGGCCTGACGCGGCTTGCAGCCTGATAGCGAAAAAATACCTGGCCACGACACCGAATACTGCACAGAAAATTGACCTGGATTAAACCATTGCAGGTCTGATTTCGTTACTTTACAACATATCCATACTGACACGGTGAGACAGGAAGCCTCATTGGCGACCATCTCTCCAAACAATATCAATAATATGGGGTGAAACCATGTACGAGAAGTCTGTTGTTATTACTGCTGAAAACGGCCTGCACACCCGTCCTGCAGCTCAGTTCGTGAAAGAAGCCAAAGAATTCCAAAGCGAGATCACTGTGGTCTCCGGTGGCAAATCCGCCAGCGCCAAGAGCCTGTTCAAGCTCCAGACCCTGGGTCTGACCAAAGGCACCAACGTGACCATCCAGGCTGACGGCCCGGACGCTCAGAAAGCCGTTGAGAAGCTGGTTGCCCTGATGGACGAGCTGGAGTAATCCAGCTTTATTCCTCCCCCACAGTCGTTTTAATAGGAAGGATTATGATATCTGGCATTCTTGCGTCCCCCGGTATCGCATTCGGTAAGGCGCTTCTTCTGAAAGAAGATGAAATCGTTATCAATCAAGGCAAGATTCCCGCCGAACAGATTGATGCCGAGATCAACCGCTTCCTCGAAGCCCGCACCAAGTCAGCCGCACAGCTGGAAGCCATCAAAGAGATGGCCGGTCGCACCTTCGGTGAAGAAAAAGAGGCCATCTTCGAAGGCCACATCATGCTGCTCGAAGATGAAGAGCTGGAAGGGGATATCAGATCCTTCATCAAAGAACACAAAGCCTCTGCCGACAGAGCCGTTCACGAGGTGATCGAACAGTACGCCAAGATGATGGCCGATCTGGATGACCCCTATCTGCGTGAGCGCGCCACCGACTTCCGTGACATCGGCACCCGTCTGGTCAAGAACGTACTGGGCATGGCCGTTGTCAACCTGAGCACCATCGACGAAGAGGTCATCCTGGTCGCCAAAGACCTGACCCCGTCTGAAACCGCTCAGATCAACCTGAAATACGTGCTGGGCTTCGTCACCGACATCGGTGGCCGTACCTCCCACACCTCCATCATGGCACGCTCCCTGGAGCTGCCGGCCGTCGTGGGCACCAACGACATCACCGAGCGCGTCAAGAACAGTGACATGCTGGTGCTGGATGCGATCAACAACCAGGTCATCATCAACCCGACCGCCGACCAGTTGAACGAAGCCAAGAAGTTCCAGGCCCAGTTCCAGGCAGAGAAGGACGAGCTGGCCAAGCTCAAAGACCTGCCTGCCATCACCCTGGATGGCCACCAGGTCGAAGTGTGCGCCAACATCGGGACCGTCAAGGATACCGAGGGTGCCATCCGCAACGGCGCCGAAGGCGTGGGTCTGTACCGTACCGAGTTCCTGTTCATGGACCGTGACGCGCTGCCGACCGAAGACGAGCAGTTCAAGGCTTACAAGGAAGTGGCCGAAGCCATGCCGGATCAACCGATCATTGTCCGTACCATGGACATCGGCGGCGACAAAGAACTGCCCTACATGAATTTCCCGAAAGAGATGAACCCCTTCCTGGGCTGGCGTGCCGTGCGTATCTTCTTCGACCGCACCGACATCATGCACGCCCAGCTGCGGGCCATCCTGCGTGCGTCTGCCTTCGGCAAACTGCGCATCATGTTCCCGATGATCATCTCCGTCGAAGAGTTCCGCAGCCTGAAGGCTACCGTGGAGACGCTGAAAGCCGAACTGCGTGCCGAAGGCAAAGCCTTTGATGAATCCATCGAAGTGGGTATCATGATTGAGACCCCGGCCGCGGCCGTGATGGCTCATCATCTGGCCAAGGAAGTGGATTTCTTCAGTATCGGTACCAACGACCTGACCCAGTACACCCTGGCTGTCGACCGTGGTAACGAGATGATTTCCGCCATGTACAACCCGCTGTCACCCTCCGTCCTGACCCTGATCAAGATGGTGATCGACGCTTCCCATGACAATGGCAAGTGGACCGGTATGTGCGGTGAACTGGCTGGTGACGAACGCGCCACCCTGCTGCTGCTGGGTATGGGTCTGGATGAGTTCTCCATGAGCGCCATCTCTGTACCGCGTATCAAGAAGCTTATCCGCAACACCAACTTCGAAGATGTGAAGGCCATGGCCGACCAGGCGCTGAGCTTTGCCACCGCCGCCGAAATCGAAGCGTGCGTAGATAACTTTATTAAGCAGAAGGCAGTCTGCTAAGATCGGCTGCAAACAGCGACAATCATCTCTAGGAGCTTTTACTATGGGTCTGTTCGACAAACTGAAGAAACTGGTTTCCGACGACAGTTCTGACACTGGCGGCATCGAAATCTTTGCTCCGCTGTCCGGCGAAATCGTCCCCATCGAAGATGTGCCTGACGTCGTCTTCGCCGAGAAGATCGTCGGCGACGGCATCGCCATCAAGCCGGCCGGCAACAAGATGGTTGCTCCGTGCGACGGCACCATCGGCAAAATCTTCGAGACCAACCACGCGTTCTCTCTGGAGTCCGACTCTGGTATCGAGCTGTTCGTTCACTTCGGTATCGACACCGTCGAGCTGAAGGGTGAAGGTTTCACCCGTATCGCTCAGGAAGGTCAACAGGTCAAGCGCGGTGACACCATCATCGAGTTGGATCTGGCCGTTCTGGAAGCCAAAGCCAAGTCTACCCTGACGCCTGTGGTCATCTCCAACATGGACGAGATCAAAGAGCTGGTGAAGATGACTGGCGCCGTGACCGTGGGCGAAACCCCGGTGATCCGCATCAAGAAATAATGCGCCCTGGCCTGACGCCAGCGACCGCCAAAAACCGAAGCCTAGTGCTTCGGTTTTTTTTTTGCCCCTTCCATCCCCCGATACTCCATGGGCTCCCGCACAGGTCAGCATGACGGCAAACAGGCAGAAATGTTATCGAGATCAACACGGGCATAAGCAAGCCGAGTACCCTCAAGAGGGATACCTGCGGGTCCTTTGGCTCGATATGAGACGGGATGAAAAGAGATAAGCCGCTTAAGTGGCGAGGAGACAACGATGCTGAGAAATTCCGAACAACGTTATGGCAGCCTGAGCATAGGGCTGCACTGGTTGACCCTGCTGCTGATCGTGGCCGCCTACGGCCTGATGGAGTTCAGGGACATCTTCCCCAAAGGGTCGGCTGGCCGCGACCTGATGAAGGAGTTTCACTTCATGGTGGGTCTGCTGATCCTGGTGCTGGTGGTCGTGCGCCTGCTGGTGCGCGTGGGTAGCCCTTCACCGCGTATCGTGCCCGAGCTCTCCCCCCTGATGCTCACGCTGGCCAAGCTCGCCCATCTGGCGCTCTATGGCTTCCTGATCCTCACCCCGCTGCTGGGCTGGCTGCTGTTGAGCGCAGGGGGCAAGCCCATTCCCTTCTTCGGCCTGGCACTCCCCGCCCTCATCGCCCCCGATGACGGCCTGAAGGGTACCATCAAGGAGCTGCACGAGACGCTGGCCAACATTGGCTATGCGCTGATTGCCCTGCACGCAGCGGCAGCCATCTACCACCACCATGTGCTCAAGGACAACACCCTGACCAATATGCTGCCCGAGCGCAAATAACCAGCGACGGGTTGCACACCAACAAAAAGGCCCCTGTGACAGGCAATGCTGTTCACTTAAGCGGAGCCGCATTGCGATTTACCGGAAAACGGGTCTTTGATATCTTCACCGCCCTGGGTCTCGATGGCCTGGGGCGTTTTTCTATGAACATGACGCCTATGCAGCCCCGCAACTCCGCCAACCTCCG
>NZ_JAGKRI010000342.1:0-491 GCF_017939255.1 Aeromonas sp. Prich7-2 | reverse complement strand
GGGACACGCCGTTTTAGCCTGTGGAGGCGTGGTGCAATCAGGCCGCCCGATGAAGCAGGAACCCGGTACTGCGCGAGCAGCTATCACCCAGTAATGGGAATCCCCCTCCTGTGACGCGAAGCGCTAAGGTGGGGGAGGATGTCAAAGAACATGACCAAGACGACAAACACCAGGATCCCCAGGGCAATGTAGTCAAGTACCATCGATTTCTCCCGTCTGAGTCGCTAACAATGCTTCGATTGTCGAGTCGAGGCTTCGGCAATAATGACAGCATATGCCGTCGGTGCAAGTCTGCAATCGGAGAGTTGGTGTGGCGGTACAGGCATGGTTCATCGGTTGCTCATTTAAATAGCTGTTCCGAATAGTAGATCACAGGAGGAAGGGAACTCAGTCCAGTTTGTGCGATCTCATTAGGCGCGAAACAAAACAAGCCACACCAAAAGGACTGAGTTGATGCCTATCCTACCACCCCTGCCACGACCACAACGGCG
>NZ_JAGKRI010000341.1:0-349 GCF_017939255.1 Aeromonas sp. Prich7-2 | reverse complement strand
CTGGAAGCGAAGGAAAGCGGCAGCGACCCCTATGCCGCCATCGAGGCGGTGATTCCCTGGGACGAGTTCACCGAGAGCGTCAGCGAGGCCGAGCTGCTGGCCCGGCCGGAAGGCTTCGACCACCTGCACCTGGTCGGCGAGAACTTCGCCACCCTGCGCCGTTACACGCCGGCCTTGCTGGAGGTGCTGGAACTGCGCGCCGCGCCGGCCGCGCAAGGCGTGCTGGCAGCCGTGCAGACCCTGCGTGAGATGAACGCCGACAACCTGCGCAAGGTGCCGGCCGATGCACCCACGGCCTTCATCAAGCCGCGCTGGAAGCCGCTGGTGATCACCCCGGAAGGCCTCGACC
>NZ_JAGKRI010000055.1:0-17416 GCF_017939255.1 Aeromonas sp. Prich7-2 | reverse complement strand
GCCAGGAGTTGCTCCAGATAGTGATTAGCATTAATAATGGTCATAGGCTTCGCGCGTGTTGATTTTGTTTGGCGATAAAATTAGATCACAAACGAAGCCTTTTTTATATCTATTTCAATTGGTTGGCGCTAAAGATCCTGTACATGTGTGTAGGCTAAGCACCAACCTACCAATTGCGTAGGTTGTGGCTTAGCGTAGCGAAGCCCAACGTTTACCGCGAAATCTCTTTTTCCTTTCCCTTATCCCCAGCCCTTCTCCTCCTTTTTTAATAAATGGGAGAAGGGCTTAACCATCCCCTCATATGAGCGAGGCGTGGCGCGGCTTCTGAGGTATGATCGCCATCCTTGACCAGCTAATACCCAACAGACTATCCCCATGTTTAACCACGAACTAATCCTCAACCACATCGACGATATATTTGGACAAGACATGCATGCCAAGCGTGTTCTTTCCCTCGCCAATGCTACCCTCGGGGTTATCGAGTCAGGTTCACTGGCCATCCACGCCATCGGTAGTGGCCTCTCCTTGGCCAACGGTCTCGAACGTAAACATGCGGTTAAACAGGTGGATCGCCTGCTCACTAACACCAAGCTCAATGTCTGGAGCCTCTTTGACGATTGGGTGCCCTATGTGGTCGGTGAACGTACCGAGATCGTAGTCTCCATGGACTGGACCGAATTCGATGCCGATGATCACAGTACCTTGGTTATCAGCCTGCAAACCAACCACAGTCGCAGTACTCCGCTGCTGTGGAAAACCCATCGGAAATCGTTGCTCAAAGGGCAACGCAATGCCCATGAGAAAGAGCTGCTCACCAAGCTCAAGCAGACGTTGCCAGAGGGTATCTTCGTGACGGTAGTCGCTGACCGCGGCTTTGGTTACATGGAGCTGTTCGAACGCCTGGAGCAAGAGCTAGGCTTTGCTTATCTCATTAGATTTAAAGGAAATGTTTTGGTTGGTTACCCTGGTGTAGAGCAGGTTCCAGCTCGGGACTGGCTAACGCCGACCGGGCGCACCCGAACCCTCAAAGCGGTGGAGCTAACTGGGCAGCGACAGCCTGTCGAACGGGTCTATTGTTGTCACAAGAGTGGCATGAAAGACGCGTGGTTTCTGGCCAGTAACCGGACCGACCTGAGCGCCGCCAAGGCGTTGCAACTATACGGCCAGCGCTGGGGTATCGAGACCAGTTTTCGTGATATCAAAGATTACAAATTCGGCATGGGTATGGGAGATGTGCACATCAGTAATCCGGTCCGGCGCGACCGACTGTTTTTATTCAGTGCCCTGGCCATCGTCTTGCTGACGCTGCTGGGTAAGGCTGGAGACAGTGTCGGTCTAGAGAGAACGATCAAGGTCAATACCAGCAAGAGCCGAACCTATTCGTTCTTTCGGCAAGGGGTCATCTATTACCAGTTGCTACCTAAAATGAAAGAAGCCAATGCGGTCTTGTTGATGGATAAATTTATCTACTACCTGAAGCAACACCGCTTATATACCCGCACACTTGGAATTATTTGAGTCTCTAAAAATGAGGGGATCTCTGAGGGAGAAGGGAGCAATGCCGTTACTGCTGTCCGATTACGCTTCGCTAATCGAACCTACGTGGCTGCCACACCGATGATTTCACCCGTCCAGAGAATGGCCGCTTGGTTGCTCCCCCCCTGCCAAGGGGGAGGCGGGGAGGGGGTCATGGCCCTATCCATTAATTGGCACGGCACATCCCGACCCTCTCCTTGCAAAGGGGAGGGGGCAAAGCAGAGGGTTCACCGGCTGCGTGGCGGAGTGGTATCACTCGAACCGCTCTCCTGCCTTCAGGGGCGCTGAGGGCGCCCAAAAAAACGGGGCCCGAGGTGTCCCCCGGGCCCCGCAAGCAGATGGCGTGCTTAGATGCTGGATTTGACGCTGACGAACTCGGGGTAGGCATCGATGCCGCACTCGTGGACATCCACACCCATCATCTCTTCCTCTTCGCTGACCCGCAGGCCCATGGTGGCCTTGAGCAGGCTCCAGACCACGAGGGAGACGACAAAGACCCAGCCGAAGATGGTGGCAGCACCCAGCAACTGGGCACCGAAGGTGGCGCTCGTGTTGGAGAAGGGCACCACCATCAGGCCGAACAGGCCGCAGACGCCGTGTACCGAGATGGCACCGACCGGATCATCGATCTTCAGGCGATCGAAGGCGACGATGGCGTAGACCACCAGGGCACCGGCCAGGGCGCCGATCAGGCTGGCGAACAGCGGGCTGGGGGAGGCCGGGTCGGCGGTGATGGCGACCAGACCGCCGAGGGCGCCGTTGAGGATCATGGTGAGATCCGCCTTGCCCCAGGTGAGCTTGCTGACCAGCAGGGCGCCGACCACACCGGCGGCCGCGGCGGCGTTGGTGTTGACGAACACGGTGCCGATGGCGGTGGCATCAGCGGCGCTGGAGAGCGCCAGTTGGGAGCCACCGTTGAAGCCGAACCAGCCCATCCAGAGGATCAGGGTGCCCAGGGTCGCGAGCGGCAGGTTGGAGCCGGGGATGGGGTAGATCTCCCCTTGCTTGCCATATTTGCCGCGACGGGGGCCGAGCAGCAGCACGGCGGCCAGGGCAGCAGCAGCGCCCGCCATGTGGACGATGCCGGAGCCTGCGAAGTCGGAGAAGCCCGCCTCCTTCAGGAAGCCGCCGCCCCAGCTCCAGTAGCCTTCCACGGGGTAGATGAAGCCGGTCATCACCACGCAGAACAGCAGGAAGGACCAGAGCTTCATCCGCTCTGCCACCGCACCTGAGATGATGGAGGTGGCGGTGGCGACGAAGACCACCTGGAAGAAGAAGTCGGAGTGCAGGGAGTGGCCCGCGTCGTCCGCCTGGCTGCCCATCAGGCTGCCAAAGCTCGGCAGCCAGCCGCCGGCGCTGTTGTCCACGTACATGATGTTGTAGCCGACCAGCAGGAACATGATGCAGGCGATGGCATAGAGCAGGATGTTCTTGGTCAGGATCTCGGTGGTGTTCTTGGCGCGGACCAGGCCGGCTTCGAGCATGGCGAACCCGGCGGCCATCCACATGACCAGCACGCCGGAGATCAGCAGGTAGAAGGTGTCGAGTGCATAGCGCAGCTCGCTGACGGATGTGATCAACTCTTCCATGTCGTATTCCTCAGTTCCAGTCGTATCAAAGGGCGTCTGCGTCGGTCTCGCCGGTGCGGATGCGCACGGCGGCCTGCAGGTCATAAACGAAGATCTTGCCGTCACCTATCTTGCCGGTGTGGGCGGCCTTGCTGATGGCTTCGATGATCTGCTCGACGTTGTCGGCCAGGGTGGCGATCTCCAGCTTTACCTTGGGCAGGAAATCCACCTGGTATTCGGCACCCCGGTACAGCTCGGTGTGCCCCTTCTGGCGGCCAAACCCCTTGACCTCGGAAACCGTCAGCCCCTCGACGCCGAGGTTGGCGATGGCTTCGCGCACGTCGTCGAGTTTGAACGGCTTGATGATGGCGGTGATTAATTTCATGCAATATCCCCAATCCTTGTGGTTCACCCAGATAAAGGCAAATATTGCGCCAGAAAAGTATTTTTCTTTTTATTCATGCACTTACTTATTAATCGCAGCCCTGGTCAGCGAGGCTTGCCCAATATGGGCAGGGCTGCGCCAAAGGTGTGCACCGCCGTGGTGCAATCTGGCCGGCAGAAGAACGGAAGGGAGCGTGACGGCGCGCAAAACTCGAAAGTGTGCGGGCTGCTACTGTTGTTCAACAAGAGGGCAACCTGGCCGATAACCCGTCATGACGGGGTGTCGAGGCCAGTCGCCCCCTTGAAGGCTCGACCGGCAGGCCCGGTTTTCCCGCCAGGTCAACAAGCGGATCCGTGGCGCCGAATAGCAGAACAAGGAAGGTTTTCATGCTGCATGACAATGAGATGACAAGGCTACCGGCCCTCGACGAGGCCGTGATGAGCGGCATGCTGGAGGTCGTGAGCGACGGTCTCTGGGACTGGAATGCCAACACCGGCTATGTCCATCGCTATCCCGGCTGGTATCAGATGCTGGGGTATGAGCCCCACTCCCTCGACAACACAGTCTTCACCTGGGAGAACCTGATCCACCCGGACGATCTGGCGCAGGTCATGGAGAGCTTCGATGCCTGCCTGAGCGGGCGGGCGGCGGACTACCGGGCTGAATACCGCTGCCGTTGCCGTAACGGTGACTACCTCTGGGTGGCGGATTGCGGCCGCATCGTCGCACGCAACCCGGACGGCAGTGTCGCCAGGATGGTGGGGGCACACCGCAACATCCACGCCCAGCGGGAACTCTACGCCCGGCTGGAGCTGCAAAACCGCACCCTGGAGCAGCAGGTGGCGCAGCGTACCGCCGAACTGGAGCGGCTCAACCAGGCATTGCAGTTCCAGGTGGAGGAAAACCGCCGCCTGGCGGAGACGGACTCCCTGACCGGCGCGGCCAGCCGCTATCGGCTGGAGCAGGCGGTGCGGCTGGAGCATGAGCGCGCCAAGCGCTTCAAGGAGCCCTTTGCCGTGATCGCCATGGACGTGGACGACTTCAAGCAGATCAACGATCGCCATGGCCACGGGGTGGGGGACCAGACCCTGATCGATATCGTGCAGCTGACCCGGGGCTGCATCCGCGAGATCGATCTGCTGGCCCGCTGGGGGGGTGACGAGTTCATGCTGGTGCTTCCCAATACCCGGTTGCCCGACGCCCGGGTGGTGGCCGAAAAACTGAGGCAGCGCCTGAGCCATGCCAGGGTCAAGGGGATCGAGCCCGTGACCTTGAGCTTCGGGTTGGTGGAGTCCGACCCCGACGAGCAGGTGTCCCACCTGATGGCGAGGGTCGACAGGGCGCTCTACCGGGCCAAGCTGGCGGGCAAGGACCAGCTCAGCGGCTGACAAGGGCACTGGTCGGAGCCGCTACGGGGCTTTTCCCCCCCGAATACGGCTTGACCAAGGGATTTTCTTGACTCCAATTCATCCCGCTGGTTTCATGCGCGCTCTTTTCATTCTTGCGAGATGTATCTTCATGAAAAAGTCCTTGCTGATTGCCCTGACCGCCCTGCCTCTGGTTGCCCACGCCGGCCTGATGGATTCCCTGACCGACACCGTGACCAGCAGCGTCACCGGCACCGCCAAAGAGATGGCTGGCAACGCCATGGACACCGCTTCCAACGAAGCGATCAAGAAGGCCCTGGACATCAAGGAAGGCGGCTCCAACAAGCAGGCCATCAAGGACAAGCTGGGCGCCCCGGCCAGCACCAAGACCGACGCCGGTCTGGAAGTGTGGACCTATGACCTGGACGCTCTGAACAAGGCCTCCCCGCTGCTGGCCGAGACCACCAAGTCCCTGCTGAAAGACTCCGAAGTGGCCCAGAAGAACGTGGTCATCAAGTTCGAAGGCGAGACCGTGAAGACCCTGAACCTGGCCAACAAGGCCTGAGTTCTGACAAAGTGAATGAAAAAGGGGCCCGCGGGCCCCTTTTTGCTGCCTGGTGTTCAGGCTCACACCTTGAAGCGGTGCACCAGGGCCAGCAACTGGCGGTTGGACCCCAGCAGGGTGGCGGCGCTCTGCTCCGTGTTGCCGCCGTTCTCCACCAGGAGGTTCAGCATGTCGCGAATGCTCACCATGTTGCGGTTGATCTCCTCGGTTACCCGGCTCTGTTCCTCGGCAGCGGTGGCGATCTGGCTGCTGAGATCGTGGATCTGCACTACGGCGTCGGCCATGGTGTCGAGGCCGCCGGTGACCTGCCCCGTGGTGTCGGCCGCCGCCTGGCAACTGCGCTTGGTCTGCTCCATGGCGACCACGGCCTCGGCGACCCCCTGGGTGAGCCGTGACAACATGCTGCCCACTTCGGCGGTGCTGTTCTGGGTGCGTGCCGCGAGGGCGCGCACCTCGTCGGCCACTACCGCGAAGCCCCGGCCCTGTTCACCGGCCCGGGCCGCCTCGATGGCGGCGTTGAGCGCCAGCAGGTTGGTCTGGGCGGCGATGCCACCGATCACCCCGAGCACGCTGCCGATCTGCTGGGCATCTTCCTGCATCTCCAGCACCTTGGCGGCGGCGAGATCCACCTCGTCGATGAGGGCCACCACGCTGGCGGAGGCTGACCCCACCACCTTGCGGGAGCTGGCCGCCTGACCGTTGGCGGCCTCGGTGAAGCTGGCGGAGTCGTTGGCGTGGCGGGCAACGCTGTCGGCGGTGGAGCTGAGTTCGTTGAGGGCGGTGACGACCTGATCGGTTTCGCTGGCGTGTTCCCCCAGGATCCGCCTGGCCTGCCCGGTCTGTTGATCGAGCTGGGCCAGCTCGCGGGTGATGAGGTCGGTGGCGGCGGTCACCTGCACCATCATCTGTTGCAGGAAGGCGATGAAGCGGTTGACCGACAGGGCGATGTTGTCCAGCTCGTCATGCCCCTTGACCTGGATGCGGGCGGTCAGGTCGGCATCGCCGGCGCTGAGGGCGTCGATGTTGAGCTTGAGGGTCTGCAGGCGGCTGCCAAGCTGGCTGATGGCCAGCACCATGAGCACGAACAGCAGCCCCGCCAGGGGGAGCTGGATGCTCGCCAGGGTGGCGAGCACATCCCGGCTGTCCTGGGTCAGGGTGCGGGTCGGCAGGGCGGCGGCCAGCAGCCAGGGGGTCCCTTCGATGGCCTCCATCAGCAGGGTCTGTTCCTCACCCTGATCCTGGAAGGTGGTGCGCAGCTGCCCCTTGCTCGCATCCTGGCCCAGCAGGCCGCTGATGGCGAGGGCGAAGGGATAGTCGGCGTGGGCGGAGAGGTTGCCGAGCACCACATCCCCGGTCAGACGGGCGTTGCGGCTCAGGATCTTGCCGTCAGCCTCGATGATCATCACCTGACCGCCGATCTCCTGCTCTTTCTTGGCCACCAGGTCGTTGAAGAAGCCCAGGGTGACGTCTATGGTCGACACCCCGTAGAGGGCGCCATCCTGGTAGATCCCCATGGCGCAGTTGGTTCTCGGCTGCTGGCTCGCGCCATCCTTGTAGGCGGCGGCCCAGGCACAGACGCCACGGGGCGCCTGCTGACCTGCCTTGTGCCAAGGCTGATCGAAATAGTTGGGCGCCTCTGCCGAGTTCCAGTAGGTGTTGGGAATGAGGGCGTTGGACGCATCCCTGTGGAAGAAGGTGCTGAACTTGGCGCGTCCCGCCTCCCGCTTGTCCGGCAGGGGCCAGATGCCGCCACCGAAGACCATGCCGTTGCCGTACTGGTCGATGAGGGCTGGGAGCTGGGCATCTATCTGCTCGCTCGGCAGTTGTGCCACCAGCTGGGTGATGCTGCGCGACTGGGTCTGCACCCCGTTGAGCTGGTCACGGATGTCGGTCGCTATCTCGCCGACTCGCAGCGCCACGTTCTCCTCCCCCGCTTTTTGCAGGGCGGGGGTGATCCAGATCTGGATGCCGATCACCGTCAGGGCGCACACCAGCGCCATGAAGCCCAGAAAAACGGCGGTATAGCGCCCCTTGATTGTGCCCAGATTCCATCCCATAACGACTCCTGTCCACTGTGTCCGGGATCGTGCCCGCGTCTGTTGTGTGAGGGACCATTATGATTTATTTCGAAAGTGAAACGTTTGTTATCGCTCACATAACATGATGCGGCCAGGTAGGAAAAGGTGAAAAAACTGGGGGGAGACAAAAAAAGGGTGGCTTGCGCCACCCTGTCGTTTTCGCCGGTGTCGGGGCAGGGCCCTGCCGGATCACGAGTCTGCTTCGGCAAACCGCTTCATTACGTCGACTTACTGGTTTGCTTCTGCGAACAGCTTGATCATCTCGACTTACTGGTCTGCTTCGGCAAACGGCTTCATCACTTCGACTTACTGGTTTGCTTCTGCGAACTGCTTCATCACCTCGGCGTGCTTGATCATGCCGTCGGCACGCAGACCAAGGTTCTTCACGAACTCCGCCTTCTTGGCCGGATCTTCAATCTTGTCGTAGCGCTGTTGCAGATGGGCCTGGATCTGTTCCGGGGTCATGTTCTTCATGCGGGCCATCTTGTCGTGGCGGCCGCCATGATGCTTGCCGCCCATCATGCCGGTACCGTCCATGGGGCAACCGGTCGCCGTGGCCTGGGTCGGTTGCGCGGTGGAGACCGCCTCGCTGGCGGCATAGGCGCCCAGCGACAGGCCGAGGATCAGGGTGGCGGTCAGCAGGGTCTTGGTCAGCTTTTTCATGGGTAACTCCTGTCGGATGTGTACGGGTAGAGGCTCTTTCGCCTTGGTATCCAGTAAACACCGTGGAAGTGTCTGAAATTTGCCAGTAGAAGCCTATTTTGTAGCAGAGTGTGGCACAGGGGCGTGCTGGCACACTTTGACACAACCCGCCCGGTTGATTTTCGTATAATCGCCCCAGCCCGATAACGGAGAGATGATGATGAACCAAGGCAGCCCTCATATTCTGGTGGTCGATGACCACAGCGAGATCCGCGATCTGCTCAAGCGCTTTCTGGAGCAGCATGGCATGCGCGTCAGTTGCGCCCGCGATGGCAAGGAGATGAAGCGGCTGCTGGATGAGCGGGAGTTCGATCTGCTGGTGCTGGATCTGATGATGCCAGGGGAGGATGGCCTCACCCTGTGCCGCGAGCTCAGGGTCAAATCCCGTCTGCCGATCATCATGCTGACCGCCATGGGGGAGGAGACGGACCGCATCATCGGCCTGGAGATGGGGGCGGACGACTACCTCTCCAAGCCGTTCAACCCACGGGAGCTGCTGGCCCGCATCAAGGCGGTGATGCGCCGTACCCAGGCGGAGAGCCTGCCCGTGCCGGAGACCCTGACCCGGGATCTGCGCTTCGATCGCTGGCTGCTCGACGTCAATCGCCGGGAGCTGGTGGACGAGGAGGGAGTGGGGATGAGCCTCTCCACCGCCGAGTTCGATCTGCTCAAGGTGTTTCTGGAGCGGCCCCAGCGGGTGCTGAGCCGGGATCAGTTGCTGGATCTGGCCCGTGGCCGGGAGGCGGTGGCCTTCGATCGCGCCATCGATACCCTGGTGAGCCGGCTGCGGCGCAAGCTGGAGCGGGATCCCAAGAATCCCGAGCTCATCAAGACCATCTGGGGTGGCGGTTACCTGTTCGCCGCCGACGTGACCCAGGAGTGAGGCCGACATGATCAAGCGCGTCTTCGCCAGGCTGCTGCCCAAGGGGTTGACCGGCCAGATAGTGCTGGTGGCCCTGGCGGGGCTGGTACTGATCCAGTTGCTCAGTATCCAGATCTACCGCTCGGACAGGGAGGAGGCCCTCGGTTACGTCAACAGCCGCAACGCCATGCAGCGGATCATCTCCGTGGTGCGCCTGCTCTCCCTCTCTCCTCCTTCCCTCTATCACGAGATCCTCAAGGCGAGCCGCAGCGAGACCCTGCTGCTGCGTCTGGCCGACGAGCCGTTGCAGCCGGACAACCGCAGCCCCCGCTTCGAGAAGCTGGTGCGGGCCAAGCTCGGCTATCCATCCTCCCTGGCGGTGGAGATCAGCGCCGAGCTGAAGCAGGACATCCAGCGCAGCCGGGCCTGGCAGCACCACAACCGCATGATGAAGGATCGCAACGGCATGCCGCCGCCCCAGGACATGCGGCTCTACGGCTCCATCGAACTGCCCAACGGCGGCTGGCTCCAGTTCAGCTCCCTGGTGGACAAGGAGACGGCGAGCTGGTCCTGGCAGACGACCCTCAACCTGCTGCTGGTGGCGAGCCTGGTGATCGGCCTGATGATCTGGCTGTTCCGCCGGGCGACCCGTCCCCTCAAGCAACTGGCGGCCAACGCCGACAGGCTGGGGCGTGGTGAGGACATCGAGCCCCTGCGCGAGGAGGGGCCCACCGAGATCCGCGAGTCCATCCAGGCCTTCAACCGGATGCACACCCGGCTCGATCGCTTCGTGCAGGACAGAACCCGGATGCTGGCCGCCATCTCCCACGACCTGCGCACCCCCATCACCAGCCTGCGGCTGCGCAGCGAGTTTCTGGCGGACGGGGAAGACAAGGATCGCTTCCAGCAGACCCTGCAGCAGATGGAGCAGATGCTGGCGGCGACCCTGAGCTTTGCCCGGGAGGAGGGGCAGCAGGAGGCGACCCGGGAGCTGGATCTGGTCAGCCTGCTGGAGAGCCTGTGTGACGACTATGCCGACATGGGCCAGCCCGTCACCTGCCTGGCCGAGGGCAAGCAGGTTTACGCCTGCCGGGCCAATACCCTGCGCCGGGTACTGCAAAACCTCATCGGCAACGCCATCAAGTACGCAGGGGGTGCCGAGGTTTCGCTGGTGCGCGGTGACGGCGAGTTGCTGATCCTGGTTCGCGATCAGGGGCCGGGGATTGCGGAGAGCCAGCTGGAGGAGGTGTTCAAGCCCTTCGTGCGCCTGGATGAAGCCCGCAATACCGAGTCGGGCAGCGTGGGGTTGGGGCTCGCCATCGCCCGTACCCTGGTGCACCAGCACGGCGGTGAGCTCAGCCTTCACAATCGCGAGGAGGGGGGGCTGGAAGCGCGGATCAGCCTGCCCCTGTAAGGAACTTGACCAGAAAATGGGGCACCACCAGGGTGCCCTTTTTGCTGCCCGTGGCGCTAGGGAAGCAGAGCAACAGGTCGGCCACCCGGAAACGGGCAACAAAAAACCCGCCGAAGCGGGTTTTTTCAATTCTTGCTGAGGCCCTTGCCCAAAGAGGGGAAGGTGCTCCGGCTTGAATTACTGCGGAACGACGTTCGCAGCAGCCGGGCCTTTCTGGCCTTGCTCGATGGTGAACTCAACGCGCTGACCTTCTTCCAGGGTTTTGAAACCGTTGGACTGGATGGCGGAGAAGTGAACGAACACGTCTTTGCTGCCGTCAGCCGGGGAGATGAAACCGAAGCCTTTCTCGGCGTTGAAGAATTTTACGGTACCAGTCATTTTGGACATGATAATTTCCTTGAGTAGTGATTAGTGAAACGCCACCGGAGCGGCAATCCATGATTTTTCGTCAGAAATACGTATGGGGAGCACTAAAGAAGGAGAATTATCTGGCAAGAATTATCGGGGATAACTGCCTGCACAAATCACTGCTTTAAGATGACTGCCTAACATAATCAGGTCTGAACTACCGAACCATCGAAAACGATTAGAACACGCACACCCTGTCATGGCAATCTTTATCTTGGTATTCGTTTCAGTCAGTGATGGCTGGATCGGCGTTTTATCCGGGTGTGCATCAGCTGCCAGGCGCCTCCTGCTGCCCTTTTCAGGGGGATGACAGGACGCTCTGCCAGCCCCCTTTTATGCAGCAGCGTCATCTGCGTGCATTCATGCTGCCGTTACCGTCTGCCACGGTATTTGTTGCTGACGGAATCGGACCAGCTGAAGGTGTCAGGCAGCACTTGGGCGCTGGCTCGCTCCTTGGCTTTCTCTCGCGCCAGTGCGGAAGCCGCCTTGGCGGCCTGGGCGCGATCGGCGGCGATCTTCTGGCGTCCTGCTTCGCGGATTTTGTTGCGCTCCCCGTTGGTCAGGGTGTGATCGGCATTGGCCTGGGCCTTTTGCACCAGCAGGGCAATCTCGGCTTTCTCGGCCTCGGTCAGATCCTTCATTTCCAGCTTCTTCATGACGCGCTCCTGCGATCGTTGAATGCCCACCCTAACACACATCCATCGGGGACAGGCTGACCATCCGTCCCCGGATGCCAAAAGTGTCGCCCGGTCGTCATTTCCGGGGGAGCACGCTACGGGAACGCCTGCCTGACAGGCGCTGCCGGGAGGCTGGATCCCGGCGGAAGATTGGGAGTATGCTGAGGCCAGTGCGATCCCCGATCGTCACTGTTGGCGTACTGAAATCCACGATTCGGCTGACATGCTGGAACACCCGTTCCAACTGTCCAGGTAACCTTTTTGGAGTCTGATGATGAGCAACAAAGAACAGCATCACGGCAAAGATGCCAAGAAAAAACCGCAGATGTCACTGAAAGAGAAACGCGAAGCCAAACGGCAGAAAGCAGAGCTGAAAAACGGCAGCGCGATGAAGTAACGCTCCATCCACTGCGGCTCCCTGGAGCCGGTATCAAGCCAGTCCATCATGGGCTGGCTTTTTTGTCTCCGGCAGTAGAGGTGGTGCCATAGGCGGCAAAGATCCGCTCATAGCGCCCGTCCGCCTTCATCTTGGCAAGCTGTCTGTCGAACCATTGCCGGTGGCCCGCCTCGCGAAAGGCGAAGTGGTAGTGAGTCGGGGGGAAGAGGTCGTGCTGTCTGACCTTGTCCTTGGGATAGCGGTCGCCCTCCTGGTCATCCCCGAGCAACTGCGCCAGATAGTAGTAGAACACCCGTTGTTCCAGGATCACGGCATCGGTGCGCCCGAGCAGGAGCCGCTGTACCTGTCCCTCCTGCCTCGCCACCTCTTCATAACGGGGATTCTGGTCGACGATGTCGGAGAAGGTCGTTCCCAGGATCTGTCGTGCACGCTGGAAGGCACTGACTCGCAGTGTCTGCAAATCCTTCATGGTGTGGACTGCCGTCGGCGCCAGGGTAAAGACCCGGTTGTGGAAGGTGATCACCGGCTGTGAGAGGTAGGCACTTTCCAGCATGCCGGGTTTGACGTTGATGATGGCGTCCAGCTTGCCTTCCTCCAGCATCCTGAAGGTGCGCTCCAGGGGAAGATAGACGACCTGCAGCTCATGGGGGCTGCCTGCGAAGGCCTCTCGCATGAGATCGAGTTCAATGCCCCTGTCTTCGTGGCTGATGACATAGGGAGGAATGGCAAAGCTGACTCCCACCCGCAGCGGCTCCGCAGCAAGGTGGCTGCCGAACATCAGCAGGGCGAGGCACAGCAGACGGCTCAAGTGGTTCATGCAGGTTCCCGAAGGGAGAAATCGTCTCGATGATAGCCACAAGCCTGGACGAAGGGGACGTAAAGCGGGGGAAAGTGGCAGCAACATGGTCGTCGGGGGAGGTGAATGCGTCAGAAACAGGTAAAAAAAGGCCCTGATGAATCAGGGCCTGCCGCAGGGGATCAGAACGGAAGGGCAGGAACATTACAGTGTAAATACTGCTGTGTGTGTGAGTTGGTTGGGTGCATGGCAAGTAACAACAGCTTCTATCCACCTTGTTATCTCACCCACATGCCCATAAATCGCATTAAACCTATCATTAACGCTGTTCGTGTCAACATTTGATACTTATACGATAAAAAAGTTTACACAACTCTTCGAACGTCTTCCTCTGATTACTGAGGTCATACTACACCAGTTCTGAAGTCTCGGGGCTGTGATGATGAAAATCTCTAAGGTGGCTTTTAGCTTCATTGTTAGGGATGGCGCGAATAAGTACCTCGGGCGCAAAAAATGAAAAATTTAGCCATTTAATATCAATGGGTTGGAATAGTGTGTTTTGGTGCCAAGTGACTTATTCGCACCTTCCCTAGTTACGGGCATCTCACCTTTTAATGTATTTTTGAGAAACCTCATGTACAGTATCCGTATCTATTTAAGTTGATATGAAGGATCTTTAATGAGAACGGTCGAGTTTCTCCAGTACACTTTACAGCCAAGTACAGGTAATGAATTTCATCAGATCATGCGAAGTGTCAGCGTTCCTTTGCATCAGGCCGCAGGAATTGATGTAGTCACTTATGGTCAGTCGCAACATGATCCAGACAGCTATGTTTTGATTCGAGCCTTTGATAACCCTGAGCATAGGGAAAAATCTCTTGATGCCTTTTACCAAAGCGATATTTGGCGCAATGGCCCAAGAGAGGAAATTATTAACAGCATTGCTGTTAGTGTTATGTCTGTTGTGTCGATGGAGTCAGCGACTATTGATGCTCTTCGTCAGACCAGCTACACCTCTATGTCTGTCTAGGAATAATGACACATTCTGTTAGATAGATTCAGAAGCAATAGCTCGGATTGCTTCGTAAGATGCTGTCTGTATGAAACCATTTAATCCATGTTGGATTATGAAAAATTAAATATTGACGCCATGATGCGTACCATCTGGCATATGGACAAATAAACTCAGCCGACAGTCTTGGCTCTCCACTGACCTTTTGAGCGACAACAAACTATCGAGAACATCGGGAGCAATTTCAGGAACATCACCAGGCCCGAGATTTGAAAGCAGTTTGGTCACACTGAGACGTACCATTTGCTCTTCGGCAAGAGCCTTGGCTCTCTGGACAACCTCGGGTGATTCGGATGAAATCATATCCTCCAATGTCCTCCCCATACGGTGCTCCTACTAAAAACAGAATTAAAGGCCCACGCCGAGCTGGCATGGGCTCTCAGCACTAAATCAAAAATTCTTCCAATGCTCGACCATTAGCCACCGCTTCCGCGATAGCCTTGGGCATGCGACCTTGACCAGTCCAGGTCTTCTCCTGGCCATCCTCGGCGTATTTGTATTTTGCAGGACGAGGAGCGCGTTTCGCTTTAGCTGAACCATCAGCTTTCGCTGGAGCCGTTGCACCAACCAGCTCACTCGGATCGATGCCTGCTGTTTTCAGCATTTCGGTGAACTCAGCCAGCTTTTGCAGGCGTTCAGCGGACTCGGCCTTGATTTTGTTTTCTTGTTGCTCACGCTCAGCAAAAACTTCATCCAATTTCTCTTTAACTTCGACCAATTGCTCGAAAGACAACTCGCGCAATGCGGCACGAAGGCTACGGATATTCAGCAGGATTTTCAGAAATTCGTTCATTGATAGCCTCATGTATCACATTTTTATATCAGGAAAATTATCTCTTAATCCCAGCATCAGCTCCACTATTTTTGGCACCAAGACGATTAGATAAATAGCATTATTCAAAAAGACGTGAGCGAAATCGCGTTTGGATCTGCTTAGTGGCCTGGCTCCAATCTTCTATGAAACTGTGTAGCCAAAAACTTAATCTAGGTGGTAGTGAGCGTTGAGACCACCTCACCAGATGAGCCGATGAACGATCTTGATCGGCTCACGAAATGAGCCGATTGGACAATATCATTGGCTCACAGAATGAGTCGATGATAGGAAATAGTTCTCTCCACACAAACTCGAATATGGGGGCATACTATTCAGATTATCTCCCTATTAGAATAATCACGCCCAAATGTGTCTGGGTTTGCAGCCTCATAGTCATCGTCAAACATATGTTCCCCGCGATGCATCTCCCTCATTGTTGCGAGTATACCGAAAAAACACATTTCACACAGATGCACCTTGTAACGTTCACCATCGTGACGGGAACCATAGCCAAAATCCGCCGATAACGAGCCGTATTGGTTGGTTCCAAAATTCGTTTTTGTACTACGACCACAGACATCACAGAGAATGTCAACGACCTGTTCTGTTGGCACAATTTCTTTTACGAGCATGCTGAGCCCCTTATTTAAGGCTTTATGAAAACTATAATTTTCTGCTTTTGATCTGGGAGTAACCTGGGCTGGCTATTTATCACTGGCATAACCAGCATTGAACTCTCATTTGTTATTTTTGGATGTCTTTGCACTCAAATTTTGGAGGTGTTTTCCAACCTGTAACGCGCCCGCTGCGTTTGTTGACCCTTCGGTATTCATTACCCAACAGGATTTCCCATTCAGAGCCGTTCTCCGATAGAACCTGAAAAGTAGTCCCAAGCTCAATACCTATGCCAGGCTCAGTACAGATCAGCTCAGTCATCGACTCTCCTCGGTGCTAGGACATATCACCATTTTTTTCCGATTGTTCAAGAACGGAAGCCATCGCGTCTAGTGACCGAGCAAGGGCACGACACTCATCTGCGGACATTAAAGCGGATGTGAATGCGGCAGCATTCTCATTATGAACATCCATTTCACTGACTCTGATGTAGCCACCATACGGGCTGGAATAGACGCTCACCTCTACTGGATGGGGTGGTGTTCCAATTGGTTTATCCAACTTTAAAACACTTGTATAAATAGGCATTTATCCTATCCCTAATCAACTCCTCTAAACTACAGAATATTGCTCGGGGTTAATCATGATGTCCATCAATAAATCAAGACACAAACCTAGTTGGTTGGAAACTAACAGAGTCGCCCCTGCAACATGTGCAAAATTTGTTGAACACTGGGCACGACAGGGTGGGTTGAGATAGGGCATGATAAAGAGCACATGCAGACAGAGGTATGTAACATGACACCCGATGCAGTCCATCACCCGCTTCGTAGAACAACACGCCTTGAATCCTTGGATGTTCCTCGTGAAGCATTGAACGTTCATCTGTGGATTGTGGCTGGAGTTCCTGCGGACATCATTCATCAGCTAGCTGCGCTGGTTGAAACTGATGTGGGTGTGATATGTAAGCTAACTGGTATTAGCCGGAGCACTGTGACTCGCAGGCTCAAAGCAGATACCGCGCTATCAATATCACAAGGAGCCAGGGTGTATGGAGTAGTGCTCGCCCTCGATGCCGCTCTGTCCCTTCAGGAAGACGATGCCCTCAGGGCATTGTCATGGTTACACCGTCCAGCTAGGGGCCTTGGTGGCGTGGCTCCAGCCACGTTGTTGACTACACAGATGGGAGTTCAGGCAGTTATCGATCTTGTGGGACGAATTCAGCATGGGGTTTGCATATAAGCAATAAATCAGGGGGGCTGTGAGGATAAAACCAGCTCAGTTGGTCAAACTTAAACCAAACAGAATGATTTTCAAAATTTTTCACATCCACCCCACTTGAAAAGTTCGGTAAACTGTCCATTTACTAATTATGAGAGCTATAAATAAATTTTTCCGTTTCAACATTCCGCTGCTGCGCAGCGAAGAGAAACCAGTTTTTACTACCCCTACAAATTGTTTTTATTAAATCAATGGAATTTAAAGAGCTCTGATAAATTAAAATTCATTAACTTGGCTTAAGACATCAACGCTTCATCACTTAGTAGTAAGTTATATGTCTATAAACAGAAAACAGCAACATAACCTCAGTTAGGTGTGGTTATATTCGCCCTGTAGGGTGGAAATAAAAAACGTGCTTTTAAAAAATGATTGTTTTACCTATGCAAGCACTTCTCTGCTAGCATTCGCTACACATGAACAGATCGCATACGGCGTTACTGTAACGCCATCCTTACCCCCCCCTGCTACCCGACCCTGGTTGTCACAACCGGAACGATTTTACAAACCCATGGGATCCCAATACACACAGATACGGTCACATTATGTGATGACGGGTCGCTCTAGCGTTTCACTCCTGACCTACTACTCTCAACAGAACATGTCTTTGAGCGTCCTTGACTCTATTCTTGTCTGAGTTGAAGTCGGTCTGATATCACCATGTTCATCATAGGCTACGAGCTACTGCTTTCTGTACCTTTGCTTACCAATGCAGAGGTTACATGTAGAGCAGGAGCCCCCGGTGTCAGAATAGTTGTCGCCTAATCTGAATAATCTAAATGTGAAGACCGGGGGCGGATAAAGAGTGTCGAATGGCTCGTTATTCAAGTGAGCGCAAGGCTGCTTTGCTCAAGAAGCTGCTGCCGCCCATCAATATGTCGG
>NZ_JAGKRI010000340.1:0-293 GCF_017939255.1 Aeromonas sp. Prich7-2 | reverse complement strand
TGTGGTGCCTGGACGGCTCCAATGTCAGAGCATCCAAAGATGCTGCCGGTGCACGTAAAAAAACACCTCAATGAATCAAGCCCTTGGCCGTTCGCGGGGAGGTTTCGGCAGCAAAATTCACTTGGTCACGGACGGTCATGGCTTACTACTGAGCTTCTGCCTGTCACCGGGGCAATCAGCAGAAATCAGCTATGCAACAAGCGCGTTGGCCATGGCGAGGATACCAACGTCATCAGGTCGCTACCGAACACGGCCAGCGCATCTTGCCGCAGACAAGGCCTATAGCAGCAAAG
>NZ_JAGKRI010000339.1:0-310 GCF_017939255.1 Aeromonas sp. Prich7-2 | reverse complement strand
GATCAGCTCATCAGAACCATCAGGCATTAGCGTTATCGGTAGCGTGAAATGGAAATCTGGCTCCAGCGAACTCGATTGTCAGCTGACAACGGGGTGAGCAGCTCATCAGAACCATCAGGCATTGGCGTTATCGGTAATGTGAAATGAAGTCCTGGCCGCTGCCCGATAATCTGCTCGGCACTCTCTGTCAGCCGCATTATAGGTATCGTGAAATGGAAATCTGGCTCCAGCGAGCTCGATTGTCAGCTGACAGCGGGGTGATCAGCTCATCAGAACCATCAGGCATTAGCGTTATCGGTAGCGTGAAATG
>NZ_JAGKRI010000338.1:0-293 GCF_017939255.1 Aeromonas sp. Prich7-2 | reverse complement strand
GTGGACCGGGTGCGAGTGGAGCAGGCGAATGCACTGAAAAGCGATAAACCGGCGCGAAAAGTGGTCAAAAGTGCGCGTTGGTTGCTGCTACGTAATCGGGCGAAGCTGAGTGAAAAACAGGATGTGAAGTTGCAGGAGCTGTTGGCAGCGAATCAACCGCTGGCGATGGTGTACGTGCTGAAAGAGGCGTTGAAGGGCATCTGGTATGCGCCGAGCGTGTGGGAAGGATGGCGACGATGGCGGAGCTGGATGCGGCAGGTGAAGGAAAGCGGGCTAGCGCCGCTGCAACGATT
>NZ_JAGKRI010000054.1:0-15454 GCF_017939255.1 Aeromonas sp. Prich7-2 | reverse complement strand
ACGGAGGTTGGCGGAGTTGCGGGGCTGCATAGGCGTCATGTTCATAGAAAAACGCCCCAGGCCATCGAGACCCAGGGCGGTGAAGATATCAAAGACCCGTTTTCCGGTAAATCGCAATGCGGCTCCGCTTAAGTGAACAGCATTGGCCCCAAGGGGCGGCGTTTTTATTAGTTGGCCGGCTTACTGCTTGAGCAGGCTGCCGTCGGTCACCTTGACCGCGGTACCGCCGCTTGCGAAGAAGCTGCCGAACTGGGTCTGCATCTCGGTGGTGACGGCGCCGGTCGGATCGAAGTTCTCGTCAGGTGCCAGCAGCGAGCTGTGCCCCCCGGCCACGAAGCGGGCCGCTCTGTGGTTGGCGGCGCCGGTGGCGGTCAGCGGTTGCAGGGCCAGGACCTTGAACAGCGGCTCGGTGCCACCCAGCGGGGCGGTGGCGATGCTGTTCGGGATCACCCGATCCGACAGGCTCAGGGCGCCGTCGCCGACGATTTCGGTGGCAAACAGCGGGAAGTCCGCCGCGATGCCGCTCCCCAGGTTGATGGGGTCTGCCGAATCCAGCACCGACTGCGCCGCGAAGCTGTAGCTCTGCAGGGTGCTGGCCGCCGTGGCCTGGGTGGCCGCATCCTGGCTCGGCAGGAACTCGTTGACGAAGCAGGTCGGCACCGCCGTCTTGCAGTTCGGGGCATAGGCGGTGAAGGCTGCCTTCAGGGCCGCACTGCCAGCGGTCAGCACGCTCATCTGGATGGTCGGGCCGAAGGTCGGCGAGTTCAGCAACAGCGGCGCTATGCCGCCACCCGGCATGGCCAGGCCGCCAGTGTCGAACTTGAACAGGGCGTCTGCCGTCGGGTTGCCAACAGACTGGTTGGCCACCGCCAGCAGGTTGGCCCCCGCGATGGCACCCAGAGAGTGACCCAGGAAGTGTACCTTGAGGCTGCCTGCGGTGCCGATGGCGCCCTTGGCATTGGCCAGCCCCACTGCCAGACGCAGGCCCAGCAGATCCGCCACGCTCTGTTTCAGGTTGTCGCGGGCCACGGTCAGGTAGCTCAGGTTCAGGTAGGGGGTCGGGTTGTCGGAGGTGGTCACCGAGTCCATGCTGCCGGTCAGGGCGAAGCCGCGTTCACCGTGCAACGGATGATCGATCACCACCACGGCCACGTTCTTGCTCGCCTGGGCACCGGCACCAATCTGGCCAAGGGCCAGCGCATAGGCGTTCTCCTTCACGGAGGTGACGCCGTGCTGATAGATGATCACGTCGGTGATGTTCGCCAGCGGTGCGGCGGCGAAGATCCGCATCGGGACGGACTGCACCTCTTCCAGTGCCGGCAGCGGGTTGAAGCGCCCGATGTTCATCTCGGGATCCAGCGCCTTGCCGCCGGAGGTGAGGGTCACCCCGATCAGCTTGCTCGCCTCCGCCAGCAGCTCGGCCTGACGGCTCGGATCGGCGATGAGTTCGCCCAGCAAGGCCGGATCCACACCCGCCCCCACCAGGCCGCCGATCACTTCGGTATCCTGGGCTTTCAGGGCGTTCGCGATGGCGTAGAGGCTGGGGATGGCACCGTGCCAGGACTGGGTCTTCGCCTTGTCCCAGGAGCCGGCGGTGGCCGGGGAGGAGAGGAAGTAGGGCAGCTTGACGGTGCCGCTGTAGACGGTGGTACCCAAGGCCAGATTGTGGAGTGGAGTGCCGTCACCAAAAGCGGCGGCAATCGCATCCTTCTGCTCCTGGGGCAGGAAGTTCTCGGCGTCCAGCTGGGTCAGGAAGGGGCTGCCGCCGTTCACCGACAGGGTATAGGTGCCAGGCAGGCTGGTATTGCCCAAGGCGTCCTGCTTCCACAGGGCGGCAGCGTCCAGGGTCGGGCTCTTGAGCACGGATGCGGCCGCCCCTTTCACCGCCACCAGCACGTCGGCGCCGGACTGGGTACCGAACCAGTCGGAGAAGATCACGTGGTCGCTAGTGATGCCGGTGGCAGCCTTGAACAGCCCTTCCTGCAGCGCAATCAGGCCGCTGATGGTCTGCTCCTGGGCGTTGCTGCCGGTGCTGGTCTTGTAGTTGCTGTAGTCGCTACCCGGTCGCAGGGGGGCACCCGTGCTGTCTTTGAGGGTATCGGTCGCCACTATCATGTAGTAGGAAGAGGGGTTGAGCGGCTTGAGCGGCACCAGATTCAGCTTGCCGGTCGTCTCGGCCACCACGAAGTCCACCCCGTAGGTCAGCACCTTTTTCACGCCGCTCGGACGCAGGGCCGCACTGTCAAACTCCAGCTCCATCAGGTAGAGGGGGGCCACGGAGGCTGCGAATTCAGCAGCGGCCGGCGCCTTGACCTGGATGCCGGAGGCCGTCACCGGCACTATCTGGATCGCCTGGGTAGTCGACCAGCCATCCAAGGTGGAGAGGGCGGACACCGGGTTGGAGAGATCCGCCGTTTCCGTGGAGAATTTCAGGGTACCGTCGGTCGCACGGGCTGCCAGGGCGCTGGGTCGGACTGCATTGGAGCCGCTCAGCAGATAATCGAGATAGCTTGAGGTATCGCCTGTGTTGTCGTCACTGCCACCACAACCGCTCAGCAGCGCACTGACGACGGCCGCGTAAATTAGCTTTTTCTTCATATCCTTATCTCTTTTATGTTGTTATCCATGATGAGCCTGACGGGGTAGGGTTCAAACCCGACCGAATCATATTAACAGCAACGCAACAATTAATAAGCCTCTGGTCAGTCATCTGATCTGATTTTTTTGTGTACACCATCAAGGAATTGGAATTGATTCCCGGTGTCACAGGGTAGCAGCCAGGGTGCATCAACCAGACCCGACCAGAGCCCGATGGGATCCATGGCGCAAAAAGCCGCCCCGATCTCGGCAAAGGGGACGATTTGTCGGTAGAATGGCGCCATTGCTTAAGGAGACCCCCATGATCGACCCGAAAAAACTGGAAGAGATCGCCAAACAGATACACAACGCCCTGCCCCCCGGCATTCGCAGCATGGGTGAAGAGGTGGAGAAAAAGACCCGTCAGGTCTTGCAGGCTCAGCTCAACAAGCTGGATCTGGTGAGCCGCGAGGAGTTCGACGTGCAGACCAAGGTGCTGCTGCGCACCCGGGAGAAGCTGACCGCCCTCGAGGCCAAGCTGGCCCAGCTCGAGCAGCAGCTCGCTGCCAAGGGCGAATGATCCGGCGTGACCCGCCGTAGATAGCACAAACCCCAGCCAGGCTGGGGTTTGTCGTTTTTATGGGGACAACGAGTTTCTCATCCCCCCTTCTCTCGCAAGACGATAAGGGGGCAGATCGACGCTCTGCGGTTGGCCGTGGTCAGATAAACTCGTAGGCATCGCCGAAGATGCGCTCGGGCTCAGCGCCCAGCACCTTGAACTCTTCCCGCGCGGCACCGGCCATCTCGAAGCGGCCCGCCACATAGATGTCGTAGTCATGCAGGCTGACGAAGTCATCCATGATGGCCTTGTGCACTAGCCCGGTCCTGCCGGTCCAGTCGCTCTCGGGCTCCTGCACCACGGGAATGAAGGTCAGCGGCGCGTAGTCGCGCTCCCACTGCTGCATCTGCTCCAGCTCGTAGAGCCAGTGCGCCTGGCGTACCCCCCAGTAGAGGAACACAGGACGCTTGCTGCCGCTGCCAATCAGGTATTCCAGGATGGCGCGGGCATAGGAGAAGCCGGTGCCGCCCGCCATCAGGATCAGCGGTCGGGGGGATTCGTCGCGCAGGAACGCCTTGCCGGCGGCCAGCTCGACCTCGATCTCTCCCTGCTCGCGCATGCGGGCCAGCACCTGACCGGCATAGGCATTCTCGGGAGTGGCACCGATCTGCAGCTCCAGCACGCCGGAGCGGGTCGGCGAGTTGGCGATGGAGAAGGGGCGCTTGTCCGAATCGCTCATCACCACCAGCAGATACTGGCCCGGCTTGAAGCTCACCTCCTGCTGCGGCGCCAGCGCCACGTGCCAGATGGTGTCGACATATTCGCGCAGTTCCTCTACGCGGCACTTGATACGTTGCATTCTTGTCCTTGTGAGGGGCCTGCCCGGCCCGCTTCGCTCATGGTTTCACTGTTTTTATGGCGACCAGTTGGTGGTCAGGTCCGTCGAGCATACCCAATTCGGCACGGCAATACCGCACTTTTGCGTCACAATGGCCGTGCCCCATCGGGGATCCCTCAGTCGAGGATCTTCAGCTCGTCCCAGATGGCATCGATCTTCTGCTTTACCGCCTCGTCCTGGACGATGGGCTGACCCCACTCCCGATTGCTCTCCCCCGGCCACTTGTTGGTGGCATCCAGCCCCATTTTGGAGCCGAGCCCGGAGACCGGCGAGGCGAAGTCCAGGTAGTCGATGGGGGTGTGCTCGATCAGGGTGGTGTCCCTGGCCGGATCCATCCGGGTGGTGATGGCCCAGATAACGTCCTTCCAGTCCCGGGCGTTGATGTCGTCATCGCAGACGATCACGAACTTGGTGTACATGAACTGGCGCAGGAAGGACCAGACTCCCAGCATCACCCGCTTGGCGTGGCCAGGGTAACGCTTCTTGATGGTCACCACCGCCATCCGGTAGGAGCACCCCTCCGGCGGCAGGTAGAAATCCACGATCTCGGGGAACTGCTTCTGCAACAGCGGTACGAACACCTCGTTGAGCGCCACCCCGAGCACCGCCGGCTCATCGGGCGGACGGCCGGTGTAGGTGCTGTGGTAGATGGCATCCCGGCGCATCGTCATGTGGGTGATGGTGAAGACCGGGAACTCGTCCACTTCGTTGTAGTAGCCGGTGTGATCGCCGTAAGGCCCTTCGGGGGCCATCTCCCCCGGCTCCAGATAGCCTTCCAGCACGATCTCGGCGCTGGCGGGCACTTCCAGATCGCAGCTCAGCGCCTTCACCACCTCGGTACGGCTGCCCCGCAGCAGACCGGCAAAGGCGTATTCGGAGAGGCTGTCCGGGACCGGCGTCACCGCACCCAGGATGGTCGCCGGATCGGCGCCCAGCGCCACCGCCACCGGGAAGCGTTCGCCCGGGTGGGCCTCCTGCCACTCGCGAAAATCGATGGCGCCGCCCCGGTGATCCAGCCAGCGCATGATCAGCTTGTTCTTGCCGATCTTCTGCTGGCGATAGATGCCGAGGTTCTGCCGCTTCTTGTAGGGACCGCGGGTGATCGTCAGACCCCAGGTGACCAGGGGCGCCACATCCCCGGGCCAGCAGTGCTGGATGGGGATCTGATCCAGATCCACCGCGCCCCCTTCCAGCACCACCTGCTGACAGGGGGCCGAAGAGAGCCGCTTGGTCGGCATGTTGAGCACCTGCTTGAAGATGGGCAGCTTCTCCATCAGCTCCTTGAGCCCGCGAGGCGGCTCCGGCTCTTTCAGGTAGGAGAGCCAGGTCCCCACCTGGCGCAGGGCGCTGACGTTGGGTTGGCCCATGCCCATGGCAACCCGGTCCGGCGTGCCGAACAGGTTGGTCAACACCGGCATGGTGTAGCCCTTGGGATTCTCAAACAGCAGGGCCGGGCCCCCCGCACGCAGGGTACGGTCGCTGATCTCGGTCATCTCCAGATAGGGGTCTATCTCGCGACTGATGCGCCTGAGCTGTCCGTTTTGTTCCAACTGCGCGATAAAATCACGCAAGTCCTTGTATTTCATGCAAGTACCCCAGCGGGATCAGGTGGTCCCGCATTATAACCCTGGCGGCGTATCCGGTGTACCCGTATCGGACCTCATGACGGACGAGGCGTGTCGCCGCTCCTGAAGCGTCAGCCGGTTTGCCAATTGACCCAGGAGCCTGGGCTCGTCCATCTGCAACAACAGGCCGGCCACCAGCCCGCCATACTGGTGCTTGCCGAGTTCGGCCAGGAGGAACTGCTGGGCCCCGTCCGGCAAGGGGGAGAGGCGGCTGAGCTGGTGCAGGGCGGGGACCATCAGGCGGCTGTTCTGGCTGGCGGCGATCAGCAGATCGCTCGCCTCCTGACCTGAATAAAAGCGGGAAATGGTGTGTAGCGCAGTCAGGCTATCGTGATCCACTGGCTGACGCCACAGCTTGAGGTAGAGTGCCGTCTTCCCGGTCTGTTCGATGAAGTGCAGCAGCAACTGGTTGTCCGGCAGGAAGAGATTGAGGGCGGCAAGCCGCTGCGCCTCCCGACGCAGCACGGATACCGGCTGCCGATCGAGCACCGCCAGCAGGGCCTGCTGCTGCTGTGCCAGCTCGGGATTGCGGCTGTAGTAGACCTGCTTGAAGTCGAAGCGATCCTGCTCCAGCAACTGGCGATAGTTGTCCTGCCAGGCCAGCTGCTGCCAGTGGCTCAGCACCAGCCGGGCCTCGGCGGGGAAGTCATAGGCGGGTAGCTGCACCAGGAAACCGTCCACCTTCCCTTCCACCAGCCATTGTGGCGCCTTGGCCGCTTGTGCCCGCACCCAGGCCAGCAGCGCTGGGCTCGGTGCGCCCGATGACTTGAGCTCACCCAGCAACTGGAACAACAGGAACTCCCGCTGCCCCACCGACAGGGTCTCGAGCAACGAGTCCATGGCATCAAACTGCCCGAGCGCCATACGGCCGTCCAGGTACGCCCGATGCCCCTCCAGTCCCTCGTCCGCCACCAGGGGAGCCTGCAATTGCGGCGGGGAGTCGGCATGCACCGGGGCCGCCAGCCACAACCAACCCATCCATATGAACAACACCAGCTTCATGACGTCCCTTTCCTTGTGACATCGAGGCTTCATACTACTAAGCCAGCCGTGAAATAGATAAACAAAAACCGCGACCTGGGCCGCGGTTTTGTCATTGAAGAGGCTGTTACTTCTGTTGACGCTTCATGGAGTCGAAGAACTCGTCGTTGGTCTTGGTCGCAGCCAGCTTGTCGATGAGGAACTCGATGCTGTCGATCTCGCCCATGGGGTGAATGATCTTGCGCAGGATCCACATCTTCTGCAGCTCGTCCGGTGCGGTCAGCAGCTCTTCCTTGCGGGTGCCGGAGCGGGTGATGTCGATGGCCGGGTAGACGCGCTTCTCGGCAATCTTGCGCGAGAGGTGCAGTTCCATGTTGCCGGTACCCTTGAACTCTTCGTAGATGACTTCATCCATCTTGGAGCCGGTATCGATCAGCGCGGTGGCGATGATGGTCAGGCTGCCGCCCTCTTCGACGTTGCGCGCCGCACCGAAGAAACGCTTCGGACGGTGCAGGGCGTTGGCGTCCACACCACCGGTCAGCACCTTGCCGGAAGACGGGATGACGGTGTTGTAGGCGCGGGCCAGACGGGTGATGGAGTCCAGCAGGATCACCACGTCCTTCTTGTGCTCGACCAGACGCTTGGCCTTCTCGATCACCATTTCGGCGACCTGGACGTGACGGGAGGCCGGCTCGTCGAAGGTGGAGGCGATGACTTCGCCCTTCACCATGCGCTGCATCTCGGTCACTTCTTCCGGACGCTCGTCAATCAGCAGCACGATCAGCTCACAATCCGGGTGGTTGTAGGCGATGCTCTGGGCGATGTTCTGCAGCAGCATGGTCTTACCGGCCTTGGGCGGTGCAACGATGAGACCGCGCTGGCCCTTGCCGATCGGGGATGCCAGATCCAGTACACGGGCGGTGATGTCTTCGGTGGAACCGTTGCCACGCTCCATGCGCAGACGCTCGTTGGCGTGCAGGGGAGTGAGGTTTTCAAACAGGATCTTGTTGCGGGAGTTTTCCGGACGGTCGTAGTTGACGTCGTTGACCTTGAGCAGGGCGAAATAGCGCTCGCCCTCTTTCGGCGGCCGGATCTTGCCGGAAATGGTATCGCCGGTACGCAGGTTGAAGCGGCGGATCTGGCTCGGGGAGACATAGATGTCATCCGGACCAGCGAGATAAGAGCCGTCTGCACTGCGCAGGAAACCGAAACCGTCGGTCAGGATTTCCAGCACACCGTCGCCAAAGATATCCTCGCCGCCCTTGGCGTGCGCCTTGAGGATTGCAAAGATAATGTCTTTCTTGTGCGCCCGAGCCAGATTTTCCAACCCCATGGATTCGCCAAGCTGGACCAGCTCGGACACAGGAGTGTTCTTAAGTTCAGTCAGATTCATAGTGGTGAAAGTCTGTAAGCAAGGATTGAAATGAGGAGACAGTCTGCTGGATTGATGCTGATCGGATTTGACTTGCCAGGCTGGTAGTTAAGCAAAGAGTCAGGCAAAAAGGTTAGCAAACGAGCGATAAACTAGCACCAATCAGGGTGAGCGTCTAGGTGATAAAACACAAGGAGCGCATTATTGCAATGCGCTCCTTCTTGATTATTACAGGTTGCCGTCCAGGAACTCTTTCAGTTGGGTCTTGGACAGGGCGCCGACCTTGGTCGCTGCCACTTCACCATTCTTGAACAGCAGCAGGGTCGGGATACCACGAATGCCGTACTTGGGCGGAGTGTCGGCGTTATGATCGATGTTCAATTTCGCCACGGTCACGCGACCTTCATATTCCTGAGCAACTTCGTTCAGGATCGGGGCAATCATCTTGCACGGTCCACACCATTCGGCCCAGAAATCGACCAGAACAGGGCTGTCGGCGTTGATTACATCGGCCTCGAAGCTGGCATCGCTCAGCTGAACAATCTTGTCACTCATCTCCAACTCCAGTCAGTAATTAAGGCTTTATTGATGGTTCAACAAAGGCAATAGTTGCCCTATTTGAAATGATCCTGTTTATTATTGCAAGCCTAACCTGATAACCTACCGCCATGAGCAAAACACATCTAACGACCGAAAAATTCGCCCAAATGGGCCTCGAACCCGAAGTTCTGGCTGGTCTGGAATCAAAGGGATTTCACTATTGTACGCCCATCCAGGCACTGTCCCTGCCCCTGCTGGTTGAAGGTCATGACCTCGCCGGTCAGGCCCAGACGGGGACCGGCAAAACCCTGGCTTTCCTGGCGGCGACATTCAACTATTTGCTGACCCATCCGCTGACCAGGCCGCGCCTCGTCAACCAGCCCCGCGCCATCATCATGGCCCCGACCCGGGAGCTGGCCGTCCAGATCTATAACGATGCAGAGAGCATGTCCGCCTCCACCGGGCTCAAGCTCGGTCTCGCCTATGGTGGCGAAGGCTATGACAAGCAGCTGGCCGTGCTGGAACAGGGCGTCGACATCCTGATCGGCACCACGGGTCGCATCATCGACTACTTCAAGTCCAAGGTCATCGATCTCGGCAACATCCAGGTCGTGGTTCTGGACGAAGCGGATCGCATGTTCGATCTGGGCTTCATCAAGGACATCCGTTTCCTGTTCCGCCGCATGCCCCCCGCCACCGAGCGTCTGAGCATGCTGTTCTCCGCCACCCTCTCCCTGCGGGTGCAGGAGCTGGCCTATGAACACATGAACCACCCGGAACATGTGCAGGTCGAACCGGAACAGATGACCGGCGTGCGGATCAAGGAGGAGCTCTTCTACCCCTCCAACGAAGACAAGATGTTGCTGCTGCTCTCCCTGATGGAAGAGGAGTGGCCCGAGAAAGCCATCGTCTTCGCCAACACCAAGCACGTCTGTGAAGACGTTCACGCCTGGCTGGAGAACGACGGCCACCGCGTCGGCCTGCTGACCGGCGACGTGCCGCAGAAGAAGCGGATGAAGATCCTGGAAGAGTTCACCAAGGGCACCCTGGATATCCTGGTCGCCACCGACGTGGCCGCCCGTGGTCTGCACATCCCCGACGTGACTCACGTCTTCAACTACGACCTGCCCGACGATGCCGAAGACTATGTCCACCGCATCGGTCGTACCGGCCGCGCCGGCAGAAGCGGTCACTCCATCAGCCTGGCCTGTGAAGACTATGCCTTCAACCTGCCGGCCATCGAGGAGTACATCCACCACCCCATCCCGGTCAGCAAGTATGACCGCGAGGCGCTGCTGGATGACGTCACCGCACCAAAACGGGTGTTCCGCAACCGCCAGCCGGTGAACCGCAACATGCGGGATCGCCAGGGCGGTGGCAACAGCAACAACCGTCGTCGTCCCCCCCGCAAGAACTGAGGGATCGGCCAAGTTGCACAACTCGCCTCTCTATGCCGCCATCGACCTCGGCTCCAACAGCTTTCACATGCTGGTGGTGCGCGAGGTCGCCGGTGCCCTGCGCACCGTCACCAAGGTCAAGCGCAAGGTACGCCTCGCCGCCGGCCTCGATGCCGATTTTCGCCTCAACCGTGCCGCCATGGAGCGGGGCTGGGATTGTCTGCGCCTCTTCTCCGAGCAGTTGCAGGACATCCCGTCCGACAACATCCGGGTAGTGGGCACCGCCACCCTGCGCCTGGCCACCAACGTCGACGAATTCATCAGCGAAGCGGAACGGGTGCTCAACCACAGCATCGAGATCATCTCGGGCGAGGAAGAAGCCAAGACCATCTATGAAGGTGTCTCCTGGACGTCGGCAGGGGAAGGCAATCGGCTGGTGATCGACATCGGCGGCGCCAGCACCGAGCTGGTGATCGGCGAGCAGAGCGAAGCCAAGCTGCTCAACAGCCTGCACATGGGCTGCGTCACCTGGCTCAACAACCACTTCGGTGATGGCGAGCTCTCCGAGGCGCGCTTCAACCAGGCCATTGCCGCCGCCAAGGCGGTACTGGAGAAAGTGGCTGCGGACTACCGTGTCCTCGGCTGGCGCACCTGCGTCGGCGCCTCCGGCACCGTCCAGGCGCTGCAGGAGATCATGCTGGCCCAGGGCAAGAGCGAGCGGGTCACCCTGCCCAAGTTGCAAGAGCTGATGGGTCAGGCCATCGCCTGCGGCAGACTCGATCAGTTGCAGCTCGAAGGGCTGGCGGCCGAACGGCTGACCGTGTTCCCCTCCGGTCTCGCCATCCTGATCGCCATCTTCGAGACCCTCGACATCGAGAGCATGACCCTGGCGGGCGGTGCGCTGCGTGAAGGGCTCATCTACGGCCTGCTCGGCAACAATCACGACTGTGATGCCCGGGATCGCACCGCCGACAGCCTGATCAGCCGCTACCAGCTCGACAAGGAGCACGCCGAGCGGGTCCGCGACACCGCCATCGAAGCGTTCACCCAGTTGCAGCCGGCCTGGCGCCTCTCCAAGCGATACGGTCGCCCGATCCTGCGCTACGCAGCCCTGCTGCACGAAATCGGTCTGTGCATCGAGTACAAGAAGGCGCCGCAGCACGCTGCCTACATCATCGACAACATCGACATGCCGGGCTTCACCCCCGCGCAGAAGAAGCTGCTGTCGGCCCTGCTGTTCAACCAGCGGGATGAATTCAAGCTGGAGCCACTGGAGAAACAGGGCGCCGTCACCGGTCGCCAGGCGATCCGGCTGGCCCGTATCCTGCGCATCTCCCTCATCCTCTGCATGCGCCGGACCCAGGGCACTGTGCCCAGGTTCATGCTGCAAGCCGATGAAGATGCCCTGACCCTGACCCTGCCCAAGGGTTGGCTGGACGAACACTACCTGCGCGCCAGCGAGCTGCGCCTCGAGGTGGAGCGCCAGCAGAAGATGGGCTGGTCCACCCGGCTGCTGGAAGCCTGAGGCGCACACCCCATGGCCGATTACCAACCCGTCAGCTGTGACCTGTACGACTGGCTGGAGATCGCCGCCAGCTGGCAGCTGCCCGTCACGATCACCGACCGGGATGGACGAACCTGGGCGGACAGGATCCGCACCATAGAAGCCAGCGATGGAGTCGAATATCTGCTGCTGGAGCGCGCTGAGCGCCTCAGCCTGGCGGACCTGGCGACCCTGGAACTCGTCTGGCAAGGGGAAGAAAAGCGGATCCACTTCGCCCCACCCCGCAGCCAATGAATAGCAAGAGGGCCAACCTGATCAGGTTGGCCCTCTTCGTTTGACGCTCAGATTCCCTGCCAGTCGCCACTCAACTCGCCAGCGCCGCCATCACATAGACGTCGAAGCGGTTGCTCTTGGTCTCGATGGCCATGCTGGGCTTGTGCTCGTTGAGCCAGCCCGCATAGTCGGGCCGCTTCACCACCACCCGCTTGTCAGCCATCCTGAGCGCCGCCGGCAGCAGGGCATCCGCGTCGAGATCCGCTCCCACCAGGGACTGGAACACCCGCATCTCTTTTTTCACCAGCGCCGACTTCTGCTTGTGGGGGAACATGGGATCCAGGTAGATGACCTCCGGCCGCTCGGTCAGCGCCAGCAGGGTCTCCACCGCCGGGCCTTGCAGCAGTTGCATCCGCTCGCGCACCCAGGGGCCTATCTCGGGATCCTGCCCCGCCCGGGTCAGACCGTCCTGGAGCAGGGCCGCCACCACGGGGCTGCGTTCGATCAGGGTCACCTTGCAGCCGAGGGAGGCGAGCACGAAGGCATCGCGCCCGAGCCCGGCGGTGGCATCCACCACGGTCGGCATGGCTCCCGACTTCAATCCCACTGCCTTGGCGATGGACTGGCCGCGCCCGCCACCGAACTTGCGCCTATGGGCCACCGCCCCTTCCACGAAGTCCACATAAACGGCCCCCAGCTTGGGTTCGTCCAGTTTGCGCAGCTCCAACCGCGATTCGGTCAGCACCAGGGCGAAGGGAGCGGGAAACGCCACGTCGGCAAGGCGCTGGCGCAGGGCGTCGAGCTCGCCATCGCGGGCGGGCACTTCACTGAAAACCTGAATATGGGGCATAACATGGACTCATCACGGCGCAGAAGCCGGCATGATAGCAGAAGCAGGGGGTTAGCTCACCGTGGTCAGATTCGCCAGGTTCATGCCCTGACGGTTGAGACTCAGGTACTCGGTCAGATCGTCGAAGGGCAGCGGGCGGCTGAGCAGATACCCCTGGGTGAAGGCGCACCCCTTCTGGCAGAGGAAATTGAGCTGCTCCCGGGTCTCCACCCCTTCGATCACCACCTGCATGCCGAGGTTGTGCACGATGTTGATGATGCCGTCGAGCAGCAGGCGGTCCTGCTCGTTGAAGGGAATATGGCGCACGAAGGAGCGATCGATCTTCACCAGATCCACCGGGAAGGTACGCAGGTAGTTCAGTGCCGAGTAGCCGGTCCCGAAGTCGTCGATGGCCAGCTTGCAGCCCGCCTCGCGCAGAGCATCGATCCGCACCCTGTGCTGATCGCTGGTCTCCATCAGCAGAGATTCGGTGATCTCGATGATGATGTCCGCCGGATCCAGCTCGAAGTGGCGGATCACCCTGAGCCACTCGTTGGCCTCCGGGTCTATGGTCTGGAACTCCAGGGTGGAGCGGTTGATGGACATCTGCAGATCCGGGAAGCCGGACTGCTGCAATCTGGCCAGATCCCGGCAAGACTGCCACAGCACCAGGGCACCCAGCCCCTGGATGAGCCCCGCCTCTTCCGCCAGCGGGATGAAATCCGCCGGTGAGACCTGACCCCAGTGGGGGTGATACCAGCGCACCAGGGCCTCCAGCTTGGCGACCCGGCCGCTGCGGTTGTCCCAGATGGGCTGGTAGGCCATGGTCAGCTGGCCCAGCTTGATGGCCTCCGCCAGATCGTGCTGCATCTGGTGGCGCTGGCTCACCTCTTCCCGCATGGAGGCGTTGTAGGTGCCGAGGGGGCGTCCCTGGCGCTTGGCGACGAACAGGGCCTGCTCAGCATTGCGCAAGAGCTCGTCGCTGTCGCCGCCGTCATTGGGACAGAGGGTGATCCCCAGGGTGGCGGTCACATATAGGTGCTGGTTGGCCAGCATGAAGGGACGGGCAAAGCCGCCGATCACCTGCTTGGCAAATACCTCGGCCTGACGGCGGTTGACGATACCGGGCACCAGGAAGGCAAACTCGTCGCCGCCGATGCGGGCCACCAGGTCCTCGGTGCGCACCCGGCTCACCAGCCGATCCGATACTTCCCGCAGCAGGGCGTCGCCCACATGGTGATCCATGCTGTTGTTGACCGCCTTGAAGTTGTTGAGGTCGAGCACCATGAGGGCGAAGCGCTCCCCCCGCTCGCAGAAGCGGGCCAGACAGCGACCGAACAGCCAGCGGTTGGGCAGACCGGTGAGGTTGTCGTAGTTGGCCTGGGCGGCGATCTTCTGCTCTGCCAGCTTGGTCTGGGAAAGATCGCTGAAGATGGCGATGTACTGACTGATCTTGCCCCCTTCCCGCACGGCGCTGATCATCAGCTGCTGGGGATAGAGCTTGCCGTTCTTGCGCTTGTTCCACACCTCCCCACGCCAGATCCCCACCCGCTCCAGGGCGTGGTACATGTCCGCATAGAAGGTCTGATCGTGCAGTCCGGACTTGAGCATGCTGGGCCGCTGGCCACACGCCTCCTCCTCGCTGTAACCGGTGATCTTCTCGAAGGCCGGATTGACCGAGATGATGCGACTGTCGGCATCGCACACCAGAATGGCTTCGGAGAGGTTGTCATAGACCCGGTGGGAGAGCTTGAGCTGCTCCGCATGGCGCCTGATGGGATCGATGTTCTCCAGCACCACCATGAGATAGTCGGGGTGCATCTGCTCGTTGCGGATCAGGGTCACCGTCACCCGCCCCCACAGGACGGTCCCATCCCGATGGAGATAACGCTTCTCCTGGGTAAACGCGGGACGCTCTCCCCGCTTGAGGGCGTCGTAGAGCGCAATGCTGGTCTGCCAGTCGTCCGGATGGTTGATTTCGGCGACGGTGAGCTGTTGCAGCTCCTCCTGGCTGTAGCCGAGCATCTTCTCGATGGCCGGGTTCGCCCAGAGGATCTTGCCGCCCAGATCCACCTTGCCGATGCCCACGGGCGCATGGGACATCATGGTGTCCAGGAAGTGGTGATGTTCCGGTTGCGCCGGCTGCTCCTGGCTCTGGCGCTGCTGATACATCAGCGCCAGTTCACGACCGGCGAGCGGGGCCAGCAGACGCAGCAGGCCCACTATCTTCTCCATTCTCGGCATGGCCCGCTTGAACATGACGCTGCACAGGCCGATGGTCTCTCCCTCGGCGTTCTTGAGCGCGACGCCGGCATAGGCTCTCACCTCGCAGCGCTCCAGCACGGCGGCGTGGGGGAACAGCTGGCGGGTGCGATCACTGAACCAGGCTTCACCCTGTTGCATGGCGATCTCGCCCGGAGTGTCGGCGAGGGGGAAGCTGTAGGAGTTGATGTCGAGGGAGGCGGGATAGGCGGCATGCACGGTAAAGAACAGACCCGCCTGATCCTTGCCGGACACCAGGACGAAGTCAGCCCCCACCGCGTTGGCGATTTCACTCACAAAGGCATCAAAATATCCCTGACCACTCGAATGAGACAGGCTGGAGATGATTTGATAGACAGACTCGAGTGCTCGCCTCATGGCAAGGTTCTTTCTCTCCCTGGAAGGTAGAACCCGACTCTACTGAAGAGGCGGGGACAGTGCAAACATGCACTCCGCAAGATATTAAAAAGGCTTGGAAAAAGGGACCAAAAGGTAATGCCAGTCAGTTAAGCCTGACTGGCATTGTTTTTACTAGGTTTTCTCGTCGCATACTTCTGTGGTTTGGCTTTGATGCACCTTGGGTAACTTCGTTCTCGGCGGGCGGGTAACTTGAACTGCTCTGCCTGTTTGTCCAACT